>JAWALG010000038.1:0-5148 GCA_038886995.1 Candidatus Iainarchaeum sp. | reverse complement strand
AACCATAATGATGATGGCTCTTTTAGGGCTAATAGACGACTTGCTTGGCTGGAAGAAAGGCATTAAGCAATGGCAGCACACCTTGCTACCTTTGTTTGCTGCCTTGCCTCTAATGGCAATAGAAATAAACAATGCACCAATGGTTTTGCCAATAATAGGGCCTTTGCCTGCTGAACTTACATTTCCACTCATTGGCGGAGTTTCATTCGGAGTTTTTTATTCGCTATTGCTTGTGCCAATTGGCGTCACTGGGGCAAGCAATGCTGCAAACATGCTTGCTGGACTCAATGGCTTAGAAGCAGGTATGATTCTGCTAATAACATCTGCGTTAACCATTGCGAGCTTTTTTACAGGCCATGTGGAGGCATTTGTAGTAGGCATTGCTATGTCCGGCTCGTTGATTTCTTTTCTAATCTTCAACTGGTATCCAGCAAGGGTATTTGGTGGCGATGCGCTCACGCTTACTGGTGGTGCAACAATTGCAGCAATGGCAATAATAGGCGATATGGAAAAGCTCGGCGTATTTCTTATGTCACTATACTTTATTGAGCTTATACTAAAAGCAAGGAGCGGCTTCAAGGGCGAATCTTTTGGCATTCCGCAAAAAGATGGGACCTTAAAGGCCCCTGACAAAACATGTTCTCTTACACATGTTGCAATGCGCCTAGGCAGATTAAACGAAAGGCAAGTTGTTTTAACATTGCTTTCTATACAATCAATAATATGTGCAATAGGGCTATCATTGTTTTATCTAAAACTTTTCTAGGGTGTTAAAATGAAGGTATGCCTTGCAGCTTCAGGGGGAGGCCACTTAACTGAGCTTTTGCAGATAAAAGCTGCTTGGAAAGGCCATGAACATTTTTATGTTTCTGACAGGCGCACAAATTCAATTGCATTAAGTAAAAAACAAAAGGTTTATTTTGTGGTTTGCCCAAGAAGGAATCCTCTTAAGCTTATGGCAAATACCTTCCAAGCATTTTACATACTATTAAAGGAAAGGCCTGATGTGGTAATTAGCACTGGCGCTGACACAGCAGTGCCAATATGCTTGCTTGCAAAGCTTTTCTTCAGAAAGGTTATTTTTATAGAATCATTTTGTAGAATCACTGATGCGAGCTTAAGCGGTAAGATTATGAGCAGGTTTGCGGACCTTATGCTAGTGCAATGGCCTGAAAACAAGAGCTTCTTTGCAAAAGCAGAATACGCTGGAAGTGTATTTTGATGAAGGTATTTGTTGCAGTAGGCACTCATGAAAAGCCATTCAACAGGCTTATAAAAGCGGTTGATGAAATTGCTGAAAAACAAAATGGCTTTGAAATCTTTGTACAGATAGGAAATTCTACATATACACCAAAGCATTGCAAATTCAAAAAGTTCCTTAGCCCTGAGCAATACGAAAATGAGATAAAAAAAGCGGATGTTGTTGTTTCGCACTCTGGTGCAGGGTCAATAATAAGTGCATTGGCAAACAAGAAACCTTTGATCATAGTGCCACGCCTAAAAAAATATGATGAGCACACAGATGATCACCAACTGGACATTGCAAACGCTTTGGAAAGGATGGGCAAAGCCACTGTTGTTTGCGATATGGGTTGCTTATGCGAAGCAATTCTCGAAGCAAAAAAAGTTAGGCCTGATATGAAAAGCAGCAAGCAAAAACTAATTGCAAGAATAAAGAAGTTCCTGGCTGATTGCGATGGTAAGAAAAAATGACACTTATAAAGCTCCTTATATAAGAGATTTGCAAAAGTATAGCAAAAGATTCACAATTAAAATATTTATGGGGGTAGATTTTTAAGGGGTGGTTGATTGGCAACAAAAGAAGAATTAAAAAAAACAAGAGTAGAGGTAATTGAAAGGATATCTGCCTTAATGACCGCTGCTTTTGGTTTGATTGCTGCACTTGCGTGGAACGATGCAATAAAAAGCTTGTTTGCGGAAGGTGGCCCACTTTATTTCTTAGCAACATATGGTATTTGGGCGTATGCTGTGCTTGTTACAATAATTGCTGTTGTTGCAACAATTTGGATTGGCAGGATGGCGCAGAAGGCAAAAGAGGCCTAACAGCACACAAACAAAAAACTAGCCCATAAGAAAGGGGTTCAATGCTTTAAATAACTACTGTACATAATAGTATAGGGTGGGCATTTGCCTGAGGAACTTGTTGGGAAAATAACACATATCTTTGGCAAGATAAATGTTGCAGTGGTGAAGCTTAGCAGCCCCTTGAAGAAAGGCGAAAAAATAAAGATCAAGGGCAAAGGAATTGAGTTTGAGCAATTAGCGCAGAGCATGCAGATTGAGCACGAGAATGTGGACTTTGCAAAGAAAGGGCAAGAAATTGGCTTAAAGCTAGATCAACCAGCTCATGAGGGCTGTGAGGTTTACAGGGTAACAGAGAAATAAGCAAATAAGATTTAAAGATTCATTAAAGGGAACAAAAACATAAACGTGGGGCTGCTCTAGAATGGTTTCGAAAACATTCAGATTTTTTGTTGAGACCACAAAGGATATTTGCATAAAGGACATAACAAAAGAGGTTCAAAAAGCGTTGGACGAATCAAAGATTGAAAATGGTGTTGCTATTGTATTTGTGCCTGGCTCAACAGCAAGCGTTACTACGATGGAGTTTGAACCTGGGCTTTTAAAGGACATTCCAGAGGTTCTTCAAAAGATAGTTCCTTTTGATAAGGATTGGCAGCACCACAAAACCTGGAATGATAAAAATGGGGCCTCACATATACTTGCGACAATTCTTGGGCCTTCCATAGCAGTGCCTTTTCAGAACAGGAAGCTAATTTTAGGCACCTGGCAGCAGATTGTGCTTATCGATTTTGACAGAGAACCAAGAAAAAGGGAATTTATTGTTCAAGTTATTGGCTAAACTTCTACTGATTTTTTAAAACTTTTTCCCAGAATATCTTTACTCGGGGGTGTTGGCTTGTATTGGAATAAAAAAATGGAAACCATGAAATTAAAAGAACGTGAAAAGCTTCAGCTGAAAAGACTCAAAAGCGTAGTTGCGAGATGTGCAAAAATAGATTTCTACAAGAAGCGATTTAAGGAAGCTGGATTCAAGCCATCAGAAATAAAAACACTCAAAGACATCACTAAAATACCTTTCACTGTGAAAACCGACTTAAGGGATACTTATCCTTTTGGCATGTTTGCGGCACCGATGAAAGACATTGTAGAAATTCATGCTTCTTCAGGCACAACTGGAAAGCCGATAGTGGTTGGTTACACAAAGAATGACATTGAAAATGTTTGGAGCGAAACAATGGCGCGAGCATACACCTCTGCGGGCGTCACAGCAAAAGACATTGTCCAAAACGCATACGGATATGGCCTTTTCACCGGTGGCTTAGGTTTCCATTATGGTGCAATAAAAGTTGGTGCCACTGTAGTGCCAACTGCGACAGGCAACACTGAAAGGCAAATTATGCTGATGCAGGACTTTGGCACAACTGTGCTTTGCTGCACGCCAAGCTATGCACTTTATATTGCTGATGAGATGAAGCGCTTAGGAGTTGATTTTTCAAAGCTTAAACTGAGGATTGGCTTTTTTGGTGCAGAGCCATGGAGCGAAAAGATGCGCTCTGAAATACAAGAGCGCCTACACATAAATGCCTTCGACATGTATGGGCTTACTGAAATAATAGGGCCTGGAGTTGCGGCAGAATGCGAAGAGAAGTGTGGACTGCATGTATATGATGACCACTACATTGTTGAAGTTATTGATCCAGAAACATTAGAGCCCGTGGTCCCAGGAGAAAAAGGAGAGCTTGTTTTTACAACTGTTACAAAAGAAGGTTTCCCAGTTTTAAGGTACCGAACAAGGGACCTTTCAATATTATATACTGATAAATGCGCATGCGGAAGGACACACCCAAGAATAGCACGCATTAGCGGGCGTTCTGATGACATGCTTAAGATCCGCGGCGTAAACGTTTTCCCATCGCAGGTAGAATCTGTTGCTTTGGAGATACCAGGCCTAGAGCCATATTACCAGATAATAGTTGACAGGCAAGATAATCTTGACCAAATAGAAGTTCAGGTAGAAATGAGCCAAGAAGCATACTCAAAAAAGGAAATAAAAGAGCCAGAGCTTAAAAAGAAATTATCTGAGAAGCTCCAGTCAGTTTTGCAGATAAAGGCAGATGTTACCCTTTTAGCACCAAATACACTGCCAAGGACGGAAGGGAAGGCAAAGAGGGTTATAGATAAAAGGAAATTTTAAGCTATTGGCTTTCAGCACCAAGCTTAAATGCTTTGAGATTGGTTTCTAAAAGCGTTGGCTTTGAGCTAAATGCCTCAACTATGCTTTTCTCAAGGTTTTCTTTTTTAAGTCCTAAAAAAGAGCTTGAAGCACCTAAGATCGCCATGTTCTCTGCAAGAGCATTTCCGGCTGTTTGAGCAATACCTTTTGTATCTACCAGTATTGCTTTTAGGCGTTTTAACTCATCAGTGACTAAGTTTTCATCATAAGAAATGTTTGGGACCTTCCAAACAGAGGATACAATTATACCGTCACTGCGCAAATAAGAAACATACCTAAGTGCTTCAAGTGGTTCCATTGAAATGATAAGCTCTGCCTCACCTTCTGGAATTATTGGGGCATAAATTTTACTATTAGAAAGGCGAAGATGCACATAAACAGCGCCGCCGCGTTGGCTCATCCCATGTATTTCTGCCTGCTTAAACGAAAGGCCTTCCTTCTGCGCAGCAGAGACGATTATCCTCGCTATAGTTAAGATTCCTTGGCCGCCAACACCACCAATAATTATGTTCTTCTCCAAATTATCGCCTCTTCAAAAGCTGTATGCAAGCCCTCTTTGAGATTATAACGGTTAGGCCCTTGCATCCTAAAGCTTCCCTTATAATTGATACATTTATTTTATGGTTTTGAGGCAACGGCTCTATAAATTTTACTCGCTCTCTTGGAACACCTGCACCGAGAATTATTTGCAAAAGGGATTCGCCCGAAAGCATACTTTCCTGTGCACCCGTCATAGCAACAGTGCTGTTGTCGAGTATAATCAAAACCATGTTATTATTATGTTTGGCCGCTTCCACAAGAGAAGGTATTCCGCTATGTGCAAAAGTTGAATCACCTATTATTGCAATTGCTGGTTTAGCTCCTGCTAC
>JAWALG010000037.1:0-5895 GCA_038886995.1 Candidatus Iainarchaeum sp. | reverse complement strand
CAGCATCGAATTGGTCGGCTTCTTTAAGTATGCTGATATACTTTTTTGCTTCTTCTTCACTAATTAGATGCTCAGCAAACTTCTGTTGATCATCACCCAATTTGTAGTGCTCATGGTGGTCGTATATAAAACTTAGCACTTCTTTTGAAAAAAAAGGTATTTTTAAGTCATACAGATATTCTGCGCCAACAAAGGTATGGGGTTTTGCCTTATTTTCAATGCGCATTATTGCTTTTCCAATATCGTGAAAAAGAGCTGAAACAATAAGTTGCTGCTTTGTTTCATTTTCCATTAAATCAAACCTTCCTAACAAATAATTTTAAACATAACGACTTTTTAAGCTCACATTATAGTTGTTTATAATTGTGAAAAGAAATATTTTAAAATTATTTCGTTTATTAAAATTTTAAAATCTTTATTATAAGATTAAATAATCTGCTTTACTTCTCTCTGATACTTTTTTAAACTTTAAACACTTCATTGCTAAATATGGCCAATGTTCTTATATCAACTATTTATTCAGTCGAATCGATAGTGTTAGCTATAACAAGATTTTCAATAGATCGGGTTTTTCTTTTAGTGAGTGACGAGTACGACGAAAACCAACATAACGCACTCAAGCAGATAAAGGACAATTATGCAAAAGTAATTGAAGTAAAAGAAAAAAAGATACCCCAATATGACATTGTCAGCATAACTGAAAAGTGTGTTGAGTTAATAGACGCAATTCCAACCAAAGATAAGATAATAATAAATATAACCCCCGCTAGAAAAACGCAATCAATTGGGCTTCTTTATGCTGCATACAAGAGGGCAAAGTTTATTGACAAGATAATCTACATATGCGAAGATAAAAAAGAAATAGTTGTATTGCCAATTCTTGAATTTTATATAACTGAAACTCAGCAGCAAATTCTTGAGAACATAAGGCCGGAGATGACATTAAGTGAACTAGCAGAGAAACTTAAAAACAAACAATCCAAGGCAATGCTGTACAAAAACATAAAAGAACTGAGAGAGAAGGGCTACATAGAGGACAAAAATGGCCTTTCACTTACAGATGCTGGGAAAATTGCTAAGCTTTAGTGCTGATTTTTTCAGCAATACTTTTACTACTTTCAAATCTCCAAAATCTTAACATCTGTTGCATTCCTAATTTCCTTTTTTAGATCAACTATGGCAACACGCCTTGAAACCGCATAGTACCTTGAAGTGAAAATTGTTAAACAGCGCCCATCGTAGCCTATTAAAGGCGCTGTTGGCTGGTGTGCTCTGATAAGCAATTTCATCTTCAAGGAGTTCATGGCCTTTTCAAATTCCTCTTTGCTGTACTTTGGCCTGCCTGAGCAAAGAGTGATTTCTTTTGATTCTTTTTCAAATTCATAGTCGCCCCATGTAATTGCCTTCCACTCCTTGCAACCTAATTCTATTTTCTCAAAATCTTCGATTTTTTTGAGAATTGGCAAAGCACCATGCAATGCAATGACTTTATTTTTTGTTACTGCTGCAAAAGGTAAGGATAAAAGCTTAGAAGAATAATAGGCGCACTCAGAACTACTCAAACTAGCCCAGAACTCATCTGGAGAAAATTTGGCTATATCGTGGGCTTCGTGGTTACCCATCAGCAAAAAAACATTGTCTGGATTTCTTTCCCTTGTTTCTAACAAATAATCTATGTTTTCTTTTGAAAATTCGCCTCGGTCAACATAGTCGCCTAAGAAAATTATTCTCGTATCTTTGTCAAGGAATTTTGAAATTACTGCTTTCGAGGCCTCAATGTCGCCATGAGTGTCACCTACAAAAACAGCTCTGTTTCCACTATCTATTTTAACAACTCTTTTGTTTTTCATATCTGATCTTGCTTTTCCCTATAAGCAAAGCCCGAGGCGGGATTTGAACCCGCGGCCCCCGACTTACGAGGTCGGTGCTCTAGCCAGCTGAGCTACTCGGGCAAAAAAGCAAAAAGTTATTTGAAAAATCATTTGAGATCTTCAAAGGAAATCTTCCCAATCGAGAGCTTCCAAAGAAGCTCTGGCAAGGCCTCTATCCCAACCCTCTTTTGAGCCATTGTGTTGCGCTCCCTTATTGTGACTGTGTTGTCCTTTAAAGTGTCATAGTCAATTGTCAAAGCATACGGAACACCAATTTCATCAACCCTTGCATAGCGCCTTCCAATTGAGCCCTTGTCATCATACACACAGAAGAAACCATAGCTTTCGAGATAATTGAATACCTCTTCTGCCTTTTTGTCAACATTGTCTTTGTTCACTAGTGGGAAAACTGCAACAAAATAAGGTGCTAACTGTGGCACCAAATCAAGGTAAAGGCGCTCTTCTTTGCCGCGCTTTTCTTTTCTTATCGCTTGATCTAAAACTGCATAAAAAGTTCTATCAATTCCAGCGGAAAGCTCGAAGACATGTGGAATAAACTCTTTCCCATCTTCCTTTACGCTCAAATCCTTTTTGCTGCCTTGCGCATGACCTTTTAAATCATAGTCGGTGCGGTAGTTGCAAGCAACCAACTCAGTCCAACCAACATCAAGTAGAACCTCAAAGTCCCAGCTTTCTTTTGAGTAAAAGGCCTTTTCATCATTGCTAAGCTGCCTGAAGCGCATCTTTTCTCTGGCAATGCCACATTTTTCGTAGAATTGCTGCAACCTTGCTAGCCAATAAGCAATTAGCTTGCCCGAAACAATATTTTTAGAGACAGCTTCTCTGCAAGAGATATCAGAGATCTTATCTGAGCCAAGAGCTTGTAACCTGAGGTTGTAGTCAGCAACCTCATCAAACTTTTCAAAGTCATTTATTTTCTCTGGGTTGAAGAATATTTCAATTTCCATTTGCCCAAGCTCGCGCTCCCTTAGCAAAGTTTGCTTTGGCGCAATTTCATTTCTGAAAGAAGACCCAGCTTGCGCTATGCCTATGGGCAGGTTTTCCCTGCCAGACCTATATATGCGCTGGAAATCAAGGAAAATGTTTTGGCATGTTTCAGGGCGCAAAAAGCACTGCTGGCTCTGTGTTGCGCCTATATGCAATGACATCATCATGTTGAAAAGCTTTACATTGCCTAAAGAGCCCTTGCATTTTGGGCATGAGATTTTTTCTTTTGAGATAAGCGCATCCATCTCCTGCGTAGACATGGCTTCTGGCACTGGTACCTTTGTTTTTTCTTCAATTAAAGAGTTTGCCTTGTAAAAAGCATGGCATTTTGTGCATTGCACAATCGGATCATTGAACGATTTTAGATGCCCAGATGCCTCAAAGACCTCTCTCGGAAGAATAACGGAGCCATGTATCTCAAAAAGTCGCTCTTTTTCAAGAAGTTCGCGGCGCCAAAATGCAACAGTATTGTTTCTTATCCTTACACCAACAGGTCCGAACTCCCAGAAGCCGGCTGGTGCGCTAGAGTATATCTCAGCAGCAGGGTAAAAAAGCAATCTTCTGAACGCAAGATTCTGAAGCTCTTCTTTTGGCATAAAAACACCTTAAAGTGTAAAAGAAAAGTAACCGCAAAGTGTTTTAAATGGTTTCTTGCCTATTTTTTTGAGTGGGCTTATGAACGCTGAGCAACTCAGAAAGAAGATAATGGAAAAGACAAAAAAGCAGGTTAAGGAAAAGCTTAGCGGCAAAGAAGCGCACATAATAAGGGCAATGAATGCATTGGAAGACCTAGAGCTTATGTTCAACATGCTTTTTGAGGATGTCCGTGAGTGGTACTCTCTGCACTTTCCAGAAATTTTCCAGATCGCAAAGGATCCAGAAAAATGCCTTTCACTTATAGCTAACCTTGGCGCAAGAGAAAATTTCAAGAAAAATGAAATTGAAAAGCTCTATGGCAATGTAGAATCAGCTTCCATGCTTGAAGAAAAGGCAAAATGCAGCGTTGGCGGCGAAGCCAGCATAGAAAACACAAAGCAGATTTCAGCAGTTGCAAAAACTGCGCTTGAACTTAGGAAGCTAAGGAACGAGCTTGCTACGCACATTGAGAAAGAAATGTTGGAGCAAGCACCCAACCTCACAAAAGTTGCTGGGCCTATGCTCGGCGCAAAGCTCCTCTGCCACGCAAAGTCATTGAAAAAGCTTGCCTTCGTGCCCTCTTCAACAATACAGCTCATAGGCGCAGAAAAGGCCCTTTTCAAGCACCTTAGGAAAGGCACAAAGCCGCCGAAGCATGGAATAATATTTCAGCACCCCTTGATGAGGCGTGTCAAGAAAGAAAACCGCGGCAAGATGGCCAGGGCAATAGCAAACAAGATAAGCATTGCAGCAAAAGAGGACTATTTCAGTAAAAGGGACATAAGCAAAGAACTAATTACAGAGCTAGAAGAAAAAGCAAAAAATCTTTCCTAATGTTGCTTCTTTTCATAGGAAACCTACACGAAAGCAATAAATAGCTCGAAAGCAATATTATTAATGGTGATAAAATGAAATTTTGGAAAATCCTTGCTATGTGCTTAATTTTTGCGGCTTTAATTTCTGTTTCTGTTTTTGCTGCTAAGATTAGCAATGCAGACATAAGCGAAAAGGAAAATCCTTTCGCGGAGATCAAAGAGAAGAATCAAGAGCAAATGTCAACAGTTTTTGAGAAAATTATAATAGTGCACTACGCAAATGGCAAAGGTAAGATAGAAGGTGGCAGAACAAAAGAAACAACATGCTACGGCTTCTTGGGAAAAGATTTGAAATGGAAGGGAACCATCAATTATTACATAAACCCCACGAATGCACAGGGCTTGAGCGAGGATTTTGTGTTAAACGCAATTGACTTGGCAGCTCAGGAGTGGGACAACCATACTTCAGCTGCACTCTTTGGAAATTACCAGATTGATGAAAGCGCAAACTTTGATGATGCAAAGCCAGATGGTAGGAATGAGATGTCATTCGGGAATTACAAGCAGAGTGGTGTTATTGCAGTTACGGTCATTTGGGGAATATTTAGTGGAAAAAACAGACAGATAACTGAATTTGACATACTTTTTGACACTGACTTCAATTGGGGTGACGCAACTGCAGACAAAACAAAAATGGACTTGCAGAACATTGCTACGCATGAGATAGGCCATGGCTTAGGCCTTAAGGACTTATACAATTCAACATGCACAGAAGAAACAATGTACGGTTACTCAACTGAGGGAGAAACGAAAAAGAGAGATCTTGGCCAAGGCGACATAAAAGGGCTGCAGTTGCTTTACGGAAGCTAAAAGCAGCAACAGCGAGAGGTTGCATTTAATATTTTGGGAGCGCGTTGGGGGATATAAGGGGACACTTGATGTCAGCACATTAAAAGATGAGGAGAAGGTGCATTTGATCTAAACAGCCAACATTTCTCTTTCCTTTTCTTCTTGCTTTCTTTTTTTATTTGTTTTGTGATCTTTTTGAATTATGCGTGAGGTTTTCCCAGGAGTTTACAAATGGCAAGAAAAGCTGTGGACAAAAAACCTTGTGCCGGGGCAGAGGGTTTATGGTGAAAAGATTGCTTCTTATAATGGCATAGAATACCGGGAGTGGAATCCCTTCAGGTCAAAGCTTGCTGCAGCAATAAAGAAAAAAATGAAAAGAATGCCTATTGCTCAGGGCACAAATGTTTTGTACTTAGGCATAGCGGAAGGCACGACTGCTTCACACATAAGTGATATAATTGGCCCTGAAGGCATCATTTTAGGCATTGACATAAGCGAAAAATGCATAGCAAAGCTTATGCAGATCTGCGAGCAAAGGACGAACATATTGCCATTGGCTGCAGATGCAAACAGGCCTGAAACTTATGCCGAGTATGCATCAGAGATTAAGACATCAGTAATATACCAAGATATTGCGCAGAAAAACCAGGTTGAAATACTTGAAAAAAATTCAAAGCTTTTTCTAAATAGCGGTTGCTTTGCGATGCTAGCACTGA
>JAWALG010000036.1:0-5991 GCA_038886995.1 Candidatus Iainarchaeum sp. | reverse complement strand
ATAATGTTTAATGTTAGAGGAGGAGGTAAAATGAGTTCGTTCAAAGGAAGAGCAGCACTTTTAATACTTTCAATGTTTTTTTTCTCTTTTTTTGCATTCTTTGTCAGTTACAGTTACGCCCAATCAGATTCGGCCAGAGGGCTTACTGAACTCAGCTTGGTTTTCATATCCAGTGCGTGCACCGAAGGCCAGCCGCGAGAATCGTACTCTGGAGTCGTGACAGAGTATGAAAAAAGAATATTCAACTACTTTAGGTTGCCACCACAATATAAACAAGCAAGCAACATAGTGTCAGATGAAAATGAATTTGGACAGGCTACAAGGATTGTTGTTGGTATGGAAGTTGCATTAGGTAGCGCTGACTCTGGCTATAAGATAAATTTCTTAAAGAATGATGTGCCTGTTGAAAAAGCGCCAAGCCATTTGACTCTGGCTTATGGTATAGCAATTGAGCCGCCAACTGGCGAAGATCAGCCGCAGCCAGGCAAAGAACCACAGCCAAGGAAAAATGAGTGGATAAATGAAGGTGGAGAGATTGATTCGCCGCCAATGATAAATGTTACCAAAGATTTTATTTCGAAACTCTGCGATAAAGGCCAGAGCAAGTATTGGCATTCTATCTATTTTGCAAATTATTACCCGGCGCCCGACCTTATTGCAAGGGCATGGTATTGCCCGTATGGTGCTAAAGGTGCTGCACACTTATGCTATACCCCTGACAAATATTGCACAATAACAAATAGAGATGGTTATATATCCGCTCGCGGCATTAATCAATGTGCCAAACCGGATTATAAAAAATTCGAAACGGAAGTGCAAAAAGTAACCTCTATACCTAATGTCTACATGGCAAGCAATGGTTACGAAGCTAGCGTGATTCCATTTGGTGGCTTAAGAACCCAGGCATTTGGTGGTGTGCAGCTTTTTAGAGCAGTAGATGCTTCAGTTAGATGCTTTATCTCTTGCAATGGAAGATTAGATGAAAACATACAGTCTAACACTGGCAATGTCTATGAGATTCCGTTTTACAAGAAGGTTGTTGATGGCAAAGAAAGGTTTTATCTTGACCTTGACCAGGCAGCAGAGAAATGCAAAAATGTGCAGAATGCAGACCCCTATGTTGGCTGCTATGATATAGGCAGTGCTTACTTTGCGTATGTTGACAAGATTTTCTTCCCTGATACTATGGAATCAGTACAGGCTGACTGGCTCATAAGGTTGTATAAAGATGCAAACGGAAATGAAACACCAAAGCTAATATTCCAGGTGCCTTTACAGCTTGCTTCAGGTATTCCACCAGAGATAAGCTTTGAGTATGAAGTGGTTGCTGTAACTGGTGAAGAGGTCCTTATTTCATTTAAGCCAAAAGCAAATGACCCTGATGGCAAGGTTGAGAGCATAACTTGGGACTTCGGCAATGGCAAGCAATATGTTGCCAAGCCAAACGAAGAGGTTACCTATAGCTTCACCCCTGGCTATTATAGTGTTTCGGCCTTAGCTTATGACAATGATGGGCTTAAATCAAAGAAAGTCAGGACGCTAAACCTCTCACTCGAAACAAGCAGGCCTTTGTTTTCAGTTACCTTGCCAGATATGCCGCCAATGCCTCCCAGTTAAAAAAAGAAATTGGCGAAAACGATTTTAATTTATGCAGAATTATTTCTATTATGCCCCAGCCATCTAGGAGGCCTCAGAAGCCACAAAGGCGAAAGGAGAAAAGGCCTGCAGGAATGGAAAGCTTGTTTCCGGAGATGAGGCCTGCTGTAAGGAAGGCAGCCGAGATTAGGCGCAGTGCTGCAGAAAGGGCAAGGTTGATTTGGGGTGTTGCAGATGCCTTGGCTGCTAAAGGTTATCTTGAGAGGGGACAAGCAGACAGGTTAAAGGTTGAATCAAGAAGGGTACTCAAACTCCTTCAAAAAGGTCGTCTCACAGCCAAAGAAGCAGCATATTTTCTCAATATGACAGAATTTGTTAGAAGGTACCTAGAACTTTGAAGCATATTGGCAGATATACTTTAAAGGAAAACCCAACATAATATTATTGCGGTTCGATGAGGATCTGACGATGACCCTGAGCGCAAGCTATGAAGAAAGATGGGCGGCCTAAGAACCGCATTACATGGTGTGGTTTTATGATTCGTCTCAGCATTGGTAAGAAAGCGCCTAGCGAAGTTAATGCAGTAATAGAGATTCCAAAAAACAGCAATGTAAAATATGAAGTGCACAAAAAAACAGGCATGATTTCAGTAAGCAGGTTTCTTTACACCGCTATGTCTTATCCTTTCAACTATGGCTTTATTCCGGAGACGCTTGAGAATGATAATGACCCAATCGATGTTATGGTTATATGTGAAGAAATAATCTTGCCAGGATGCATTATAATGGTTAGGCCAATAGGTGTCCTTGTAACAGAAGATGAAAACGGATTGGACAATAAAATAATAGCAGTCCCAATAAGCAAAATAGACCCAACATACGATAAGATAAAAGACATTTCTGACCTTGATGACCACTTGAAAAAAAGAATATCACATTTCTTTGAAAAGTACAAAGAGCTTGAGCCGGATAAATGGGTTAAGGTAAAAGGGTTCAGGCCTAAGAAAGCAGCCCTCGAGAGAATTAAGCAGTGCCACAAGAAATATCTGCTTAAAGAAAAATCTACTGCTTGCAAGAAAAGTCAGACATCTGAGTAAGAGTTAGCAAGCGCAACATTCTTTAAAACCGCCTTCTTAATCCATTTTGATCTTTCTTCATCTATTGGTTCAATTATGCTTCCCCAGTGTATGGAAACCAGTGCGCCTTTTTTAAGGCAGTAGTTGAAAGGGTTTCCAAGCAAGAGTACTTTCTCAATGACCTTGATTTCCCCTAGGGCATACTTCAAAGAAATGCTTTTTGTTTTTACCTTTTTTTCGCTGAAATCAATCACTTTGCCGTATTTTACTATGCACATATCCATATTTTTGCAGACAGGTTTAACCTTCGGATTCAAGAAATTGACGTAAAGTACATGAAAAGAATGCTGCACCAAAACATTGCTTTTCAAAAAAGTTGCTTTTTTCTCCCTCTGTTCTGCCGGAATCTCAATGAAATCCCTCTTTATCATGTCTTTGACCGCCTCAACAGGCACATTTTCAAGCAACGAATTTCCTAGCCAGTATGCCTCAACAACATCCTTTGAAAACGGCTCTGAGTCATTGTGCGAAGCTATCAGTTTTAAGTAGGAATACATTGCCCTAAAAGACTTCAGTGTTGCCTCTATTTTTGTTGCTTCTTCTTGCACTGGGTTTTCTATAAAACTCAGATAACTTTTGCTGAAATCAGAAGCTCCACAGTAGCCCAATTTGTTTGGCAATAAAGCATACTTGCATGCCCTTACTAATGCTTCACTTTTGTACAACAAGGCACCTTGTGTTTTGTTTTATTAATTAGAACGGATAAGCCAAAAAGAGCAAAGAGACCAAGCAAGGTAAACGAAATGCCTATTGCATCAGACAATTTTATGCCAGAACCAAGTGCAAACGATAACACTATTGTTATTGGCTGTGCAAGAAGCAAAATACTCGTTGCTTTGTGCACTTCAATTTCCTTTAGGCCTGTATAATATGTCGCAACATATAAAACCAGCAGTAACGATGTTAACAAAAGCCAATGTAAGCCTTCAACACCTTGAAGAGAGCTGTAAAGTGAATCTGGTGCAAACAAAAAGAGGCCTAACACCATAAAAATTGAGCCATAGAACATTCTTGCAAAAGCAACCTGAAGGCCTGTTATCTTTTCCTTCATTAGCAATCTTCTTGCAATTACATTTTCAATAGCCCATAGGATTGTAGCAGCTAGTGCGAGCGCTTCCGCAAGACCAACACTTCCGCTAGGTTGGCCCATAAAATAGTTGCCTACTAAGAAAAGAAGACATGCCAAAAAGAAAAATTTGTTTATCCTCTCCTTTAGCAAAAAAACTGCAAGTAAGGTAGCCCATATAAAAAGTGTTTTGTGTATGAAGCCAGCAGTAGCTGCAGGTATCATTGCCAACGCATAGAAATATAGGAAAAATGGCAAAGAGCCGCCTATTAGACCTATAGCAATAAATGTTGGGATGAATTTCTTTTCGAATACGATGCACGGCTTGTTTTTGAGCATTATAAGCACTGGCGCTAGCATTGCTGCAACTGTTGCGTTTTTCAATGTTGTGAAAAGGAAGGGATTAAGGCCTTTTACAGCGAAAGCGTTGATGAATACGCTTATTCCGCTTACTAGTGCTGTTATAAGTATGAGCTTAGTGCCTTTTTGCATACCACAATACACCATAAAAAACATTAAAAAGGTTATCTGGCTTAATTGCTTCTATAAAAGGCAAATTTGTTATTGGTAGTTTAATTTGAAAATTACCATTGCGGAATGACTGGTGAGATCTTGAAGGAATTTTTATTTTTTTACCTGTTGGCTCTAACTTTTTGGCTTTTGCTCACCGCTTTCTCAGGAGATATTCTTTTTTGGGGCGCAGAATCTTTGGTTTTTGGAGCTTTTTTTTCATTATTCCCCGCGCTTATTTCTAGCTTCTTAATGAAGCGAATTGGGTTTGAGTTCCATTTAAAATATTTGAGCCCATTTAGGTGGCTTATCTTCTTGGTTTACATAGTTGGGCCTTTTCTTTTTGCCCTTATAAAGGCAAACCTCACTGTTGCTTATCTCGTTTTAACTGGCAAAACGAAGACAGCAATTGTTGAAATAGAACCGAAACTTAAGAGCAGCATTGCTTTGGTTTTGCTCGGAAATTCAATAACCTTGACTCCAGGAACTCTAACAGTTGAAGAGCATGATGGGAAGCTTTACATACACTGCCTTAATGCCAAAAATGCAAAACCAAAAATAGGCGAGGTGTGCGGCAACTTTCACGAATGGGTGCGGAGGGTTGCTTCATGATTGCCTTAGAGCTTCTTTTAATCTTGGCGGCTGTCTCTCTTACGATACCATTAGCAATTGCAGTTTCAAGGATTATATTGGGCCCGACAATTGTTGACAGGGTTATAAGCTTAGATGCAACCACAACAATTGTTGTATGTGCTCTGGTCTTGTTGGCTGCATATTACCGGCATTCAATATTTGTTGATGTTGCCATTGTTTATGCCCTTTTTTCCTTTGGCAGCACACTTTACTTTGCAAATTACTTGGTGAAAAAATGATCGAGTGGATTGTAATAATATTGATAGCTATTGGATTTATTTTTCATTTGCTCGGCGCAATAGGTCTTCATAGGTTTCCTGATGCGTATGCCAGGGCACATGCTGGAACATTATGCACAACTTTTGGCTCAATGGGCATAATTTTTGGCGTAGTAATATACGCTTTCGCAAATGGTTTGTTTTCACTTGGCCTTCATTCATTTATTGCTCTCGTTTTTTTGTTTATAGGTAGTGCAACAGGTTCGCATGCAATAACAAGGGCTGCTTACAAAGCAGGAATAAAGCCGAAATTAGCTTTAGGTGATGCGCTAGCAAGGGTGAAGGAATGATTGTTGAGTCACTTTCTCTGATGCTTATAGTTGTTAGTGCTGCTCTTGCCGTAAAGGCCAGAGACCTTCTAATGAGCACCGCATTTCTTGCAGTTATGAGCGTTCTTTTGGCCTTGCAGTATTACATGCTGAAAGCACCTGATGTTGCTATAACGGAAGCAGCAGTCGGCGCATGTTTGAGTACAGCAATCTTTGTAATGGCGATAAAAATGACTTCCAGGGTGGAAAAATGAATAAAATGAAGCTTTTATTCTTCTCACTATTTGCATTTTTTTTCATCTTTGCTATGCTTATGCTAAGGCCTTTTGGGAGTCCGCAAAGGACAGCAATGGATGAATACATTATAGCGAATTCCCAGAAAGAGGCTGCTTGCAACAATGCAGTCACTGCTGTTGTTTTTGACTACCGCGGCTTTGACACTCTTGGCGAATCCACAGTGCTTTTTGCTGCAGTTAGCGGCGTTTTTATCTTATTCAGGAGGAA
>JAWALG010000035.1:0-7751 GCA_038886995.1 Candidatus Iainarchaeum sp. | reverse complement strand
TAGCGTTTGTTGACGCTGATACTATTGTTTCGCCTACTTATATTGAAGGCGTAAAAGAGGCCCTTGATAGAGGAATTGCTGCTACTGGGCCTATGAGGGCCCTTGAAAAGGATAGCTTGAAGTTAAGGGCTTTCTACAGATGGTGGAGTTTTCAATCGAGGATATCGACACTTACGAAAAAACCAATATTCCCCGGCTTTAATTTTGCAGTTTCGAGAAATGTTTTTGAGGAAGTTGGTGGATTCAGGCCAGAGCCAGTAACGAATGAGGATATAGAGCTCTCATTTAGGCTGGCGAGAAAGGGGCGTATTATATTCAACAGTAAGATGTTAGTTTACACATCCACCAGGCGCCTTAAGGAGATAAGCATTCCGAGCTACATAATGAACGCTGTTGACTTTGCACTTTTTAATAAATCTAGGCATTGGAAAGATCACAGAAAGGATTACTTGGAATAACTCAAACAACTAAAAAAAGGTTTTGTATGCGTGATAAAATTTCAGTCATTGTCCCAACGCTTAATGAGGAAAAGTTTATTGAGAAGACACTGCTTGCATTAAAGGATCAGACAGTGCCAAAGCATGAGTATGAGGTAATAGTCAGTGACAGCTCAAGCAGCGATAGTACTGTGGAGATAGCAAAGGCACTTGCAGACAAAGTTGTTGTATGTGAGCGCATAAGCGCTGGCTATGGGCGAAATTTTGGTGCTAAGCATGCAAAAGGTAGCAAGCTAGCGTTTGTTGACGCTGATACTATTGTTTCGCCTACTTATATTGAAGGCGTAAAAGAGGCCCTTGATAGAGGAATTGCTGCTACTGGGCCTATGAGGGCTTACAAAACAGATAGGTTAAAGCACAGAATTTTTTATAGAGCGTGGAGCGGCCTTACGAGATTTACAATAATGATACGCTACCCTCTTGTTCCAGGTTTAAACATCGCAGTAAGAAAAAAGGTTTTTGATGCTGAAGATGGCTTCAGAAAAGACAAGGTCACAACAGAGGACTATGAGTTTTGCATGAGAATAAAAAAACATGGAGGGTTTGTTTTTAGCAAAAAAATGTTGGTTCATACATCAGCCAGAAGGTTTGAAGAAATTGGTTACACTCCATACATAGCAAATGGCATAAACTTTTTGCTTTTCAGAAAAAGCTGGACTTGGGAAAAGCATCGCAAGGATTACAGTAAGTGATGAATTAGCGTTTAAGCTTAGGTAATTGAGTAGTTATAAAAGTAACAACATCCATGTCAGTTATTCGTGAAACACCTGCTCGGTTTTCAAGTATTTTCAAAGCAATTTCTATGTCACCTCTTGCGTAACCATCTCTTACAAGGTTATCAACAAAATTCTGCCTGCTAAGCTCACCACCACCGTACCTATACTGCTTACCTGCTTGCCTTATCCTGCGTTCAAGCCGCTTCATTCTTTCTAAGCCGCCCCTGCTTGGTTTCGGCCGCCTGATATTTGGTTTTGGGCTCATAAAACCACAATACTCTATTGTATATTCCTCTTAATTAATTTTTCGGATATAGTTGATTTTATGGAATTTCTACAGGCAATTTTTTTAGGCCTCCTACAGGGCCTTTTCGAGTGGCTTCCTGTGAGCTCACAAGGCCAAATCATGGCACTTTCAATGGCTTTTTTCGGCATCAGCTCTTCCCAGGCGGCAAGATATGCAATAATGCTGCACATTGGCACTCTTTTTTCAGCAATTTTTTACCTTAGAAAAGATATTGCAAAGGTTTTGGCTTCTAAGGATGTGCAGACAATGAAATTCTTGGTAATTGCCGTTTTAGCAACAGGGGTTACGGGGCTTCCTTGTTACTTTATCCTAAAAAAGCTAATTGCATCTGAAAGCCAATACTTGGTCGCAATCATTGGTGCTTTGCTAATAGCAATGGGCTTTCTGCTTTTGTTTGTTGGTTTTATGAAAAAGACGCCTCAAAAAGGGAAAAAGCCAAACAACAAAGATGCAATTATTACTGGCTTAGCACAAGGCCTTAGCGTTCTTCCAGGCATAAGCAGAAGTGGCATAACCGTAGCAGCGCTTCTAGCCCGTAAATTTGACCCAAAACAGGCGCTTAAGCTATCTTTTCTGTTATCAATCCCAAGCATAGCTATTGCAGAATTAATTTTCTATGCTGGTGAGCCATTCACCATTGATTTGAATGCATTTGCTGGCATGATTGCAGCATTTCTCACAGGGCTTTTTTTGATTCACATACTAATCAAGGCCGCAGAGAAAATAAACTTTGCTTCTTTTTGCATAATATTCGGCTTGGTTTACATTTCGATTGCATTATTTGACATAATTGCAATTTTTAACAAATTTATTTCTTGATCATCCTGTAAAAAGATTTTACCTGGTTGCCTATGTGTGCCTTTATTGCAAAATATTTCTTTGCACCAATTGTGACTTTTTCTATTGCGAAGCTCAGATTAAGGCCTTTGTAGAGCCCGCGCCCGAAAGTTTTGTACGCTAGGTAATTGGTAAGAACATTCATAAGATCGGGGTCGCGGACAAAATTTGAAATTATGTATGCGCTTCCTCCAAAGATAGGGATTGCACCAATTACAATGGCTTCAACGCTGTGCAACGCAACAATACGCTTATACTCCTCTGCAGTTATTTTTTTCCTCACATATCTTTTATAAGCAGCTCTTAGCCGAAGTACTGCTGTATATGAAGGTCTTGCTATACTGCCAAGACCTATTGTAAGCGCCGGAATTCCTGCTAGAACAAGGTGTGCACCAAAGCTTGTCAGGAAGTCATGCGCCTGCCTTGACTCAACCTTTTGCTTCAAAGAGAGTGCTAACTCATTACTAATCTTGCCCTCGTTCTTAGCCCACTCTATAGCCCTGAGCATAAAGCCAAGGCCTGCTTTGTGATATCTTTCTGAAAATTGACGCCTTATGTTGGCGGCCTTTTCTTTAGCTATCTTTAATGGCATTTTTTTCCGAGTTGCTTTTTTTCTGCTAAGAGGCATGCTACAAAACCTTTTTACTTCTTTTAATTGCGTTATCAATCATATTTTCCACAGGAAGTTTTTTTTCCTCCTCAAGTACTCTTTCCAAGGATGCCTTTGTTACAGGGTGCTTAGGCCCTAAAGCATCACAATACTCAGGCCCTTTGCTTGCATCAAATGTTCCAATGCTATGCGCCATATGCACAATCTCATCTTTCTCTAGGCAAAGCAAAGGCCTTGCTATAAGGATTTTAACTGCTTGTGAAATGACGGAAAGGTTCTTGAGCGTCTGGCTTGAAACCTGCCCTATGGATTCACCAGTTACAATAAGGCAACAGCCCTTTTTCTCAGCAACCCCTTCAGCAACCCTAAGCATGAAGCGCCTCATTAGAACAAAATAATATGCATGCTTACACTTGCTTGCAATTTCTATAAGTTCATCGCTAATATCTATAACCAAAAGCTCTTTTATGCCAAGAATCTTGCAAAGCTTGATGCTCTTTTCAATGCTCTCTCTGCCTGTAACCTTTTCGCTTGCAAAATGTAAAGCCAAAACATCTGCCTTTTTCATTGCAATATAGCCGGCAACTGGGCTATCTATGCCGCCGCTCAAAAGCAGAAGCGCCTTGGGCTTTTTTTGCTTTCGCATAAAAAGAATTGCTTTTCCAAAACTTTTAAATTATATCCCGCAACAATTAGCTTTATGACTGAGTTGCTCTATCTCAAGGATTCATACATTAAGGATTTTGAAGCATGCGTTATTGATTCCCAAGAAAACCGCGTAGAGCTAAACCAAACTGCTTTTTATGTACAAGGCGGCGGGCAGCCTTTTGATACTGGCAGTCTTATTTCTGGAAAAGAAAATTTCAAGGTTTTGGAGGTACGCCGCGAGCAAGGCAAGGTCTGGCATATCCTGGACAAGGGTGGTTTAAAAAAAGGGGATTTTGTAAAAGGAATAATTGACTGGGAGAGGCGTTATAAGCTGATGCGCATGCATACTGCCGCGCACATAATTACACAGGCAGTACAGGCGTATTTTCCAAATGCGCTTGTTACTGGCGGCCAGCTTGACTTAGAAGAGTCGAGGGATGATTATTCAATAGGGGAAATAAACCAAGAATCGGTTAAAGCTATTGAGGCAAAGGCAAACGAGATTGTAAAAGCTGATCTACCTGTTGAAATAGGTGAATTGCCCCGAGAGGAAGCGTTTAAGATACCTTCAATATTCAAGCTTAGAGATGTAATGCCTAAGAACATTCCAATGATAAGATATGTGAAAATAGGTGATGACTACAATGCTTGCGGCGGCACCCATGTCTCAAGAACTAGTGAAGTGGGAAGGATTGAAATAACGAAGGCAGTGAACAAAGGGAAAGATAACAAAAGAATATATTTTAAGGTGCATTGAATGCCTTTTGCAAAAAGGAAAAAAACAAGAGCATCTGAAAGGGCGCCTAAAGAGGTTGGCTATGCTTACCGCGCCACAAGGAAGAGAAAACTTAGAAAGAAATTGCTTGCTGAAGATTATGAAAGAAATATTCTCGATATCAGGTACCTTGATGCATTTGAAAGGTTCCGAGGAGCAAAGCCAGAGGATATCAAGGTTGAACTCCAGTTAAGGGAAAAAGAATTAGAAGAACTTAAAGAGCATATTGAAAAACAACGCTCATCAGGAAAATTTCCTAAGAAAAGCATTGTGAGGGCCAACATACTTTTGATGGAGATAAAAGCATTAAGGCATTGTTTGGGTGTTTAAATGGCAAATATTGCAAAAAGACCCATAAACAAAAAACCTATGCAAATGCAAGAACTGCCACCACAGCTAAGAAGGCTGAAGTCTCCCCCAGAGCTGATAAGAGAGGTCTTAAAATACCGCGACCAACCAATTTCTTCTTCACTGATTTCTGAAAGAATTGGTGGCAGGCTTACACCCCAACAAGTTAACCGCATACTGTGGCTTGCTGGCAGGCCTAAAGAAATTACGGAAGCACTAAAGCGTGGCCAGGGCGGCAAGGGCAGAGGCGAAACGGTTCTGTATGCTGGATATTCAGGAGATCCGAGAGCCAGAGCTTATATGAGGGCAATTAGCAAATATTCCAAAATGCCCTTAAACATGCTAGAAATAGAAAAGCGAAGACTTAACGATAGGCGAAGGAGAATAATGACACAAATTGAATCTGAGAAAAAGAAACATGGCAAAATAATAACAGGGGGATTGCGCCAAAAGCTCTCTGCATGTGACATTGAGCTGGCGGCAATAGAAACAAAAATTAAAGGCCTAAAAGATTTAAAAAAATGGGCATCTAATGCGCCTCACGATGAAGTTTTGCAGGAATACAAATATCGCAGTGAGCTTTGGAATGATCTAAATCGCAGGAGAAAGGAGTTGGGTAAAAAAGTAAGCAGTGCAATGAAAGCCGAAATGAGTCGGCTGCAAATAGAGCTCGGACTGCTTGCCAGTGTAATAAAGCAAAGGGGAATATGAGGTGATACCTTGGGCAAAGATTTTGAGAAGGTAATTGAAAAAAGAATTTCTGTTAGGGCTTTTGACAACAGCAAAAAGGTGCCTATGCAAAAAATAAAGAAGATACTTAGGGCTGGAACACTAGCGCCTTCAGCCAGAAACTCACAGCCATGGCGCTTTTATGTTGCGGTCAGCGAAAATGCTAGGGCAAAGATTTGCGAAGCAATGGCTCAACGCAACCCTTGGGCAAAAGAAGCCGGTGCTATCATAGTGGTTGTTGCAGACAAAAACGCTGCTTTCAAACCAGAAGAAAAGAAATACTACATTGACATTGGCTTGTGCCTCGAGAACATTCTTCTTGAAGTGGTCAACCAAGGCCTTGGCGCATGCGCTTGCACAGCCTTCGACAAAGAGATGCTTACAAAAGCGCTTGCATTGCCTGAGCATTTAGAAGCAGTTGTTGTAGTGCCTCTTGGCTACGAAGCCAAAGGCAAGAAATTTGAAGAAGTAAAACACAAGTATGGAGAAATCGTAGAGCGCAGGGATCATAAGATAGGCGGAACAAAAAAGCTGGAAGAATGCATAGTGAAGATTGACTAAGTTGTGCTAATTTATGCCAGCAAACGCTTGTGCAACCACTAAAGTTAGCCACAACTATGCAGCGAAAGATTTAAATATAAAAAAAACAAACATTTTCATTGTGAAATAATGCTAAAGATTTTAGATAAGGAAAAAATAACTGAGATTAGAACTTGGGCTTTTGCCCTGACCATACTATTATCTTTGTTAATTTTTTTTGGCTGGGCGTTTTCTAATCTTCAAATATGGAATACATTCAAGTATGAATTCAGGCATATTGGCTTTGTAAATCTACTTCCCACAACTCCGCCCACTTTCATATTGTTAATTATCATAATGCCTGTCATATACTTTATAGCCAATAAGTATTCGAAAAATGAAACCATAAAAAATATTGTAATAATTAACGCGATTCTTCTGCCAACTCTGCTATTTTTTCAATTTGTTCTATACGAAGCTGGTGACCCTGATTTGTACATAAGTTACTCCCTTTATGGAAATTGTCCGGATTCAGCTATTTATTCACCAAAACTCAGCGTGCTAACATTTTACATTTGGGTTCTTTTCCTTATACTTTTAATATTTTCCCTGCTATCGCCAATAGTCGATAATGTGAAAACACGCAGGAAGTTTTTGGTAAATTCTTTGGCCATAAGTTTTGGCCTTATCTTTTTGCTTTTTTCATATTTGCTTTCTAACTTCATAGCACTTACAAATTTTGCAATAAAGGTGGACGAAGCAAAAGAGAAATGCATTTTTGAAACAATGAAAGTTTATCCGGTTGATAAGTACCCAGAACTTTATGACCCACTCTATTTTTTCATAGTAAGCGAAAATGAATTGGCAAAAAGAAGTAATGCTATCTATACGGGGCGACAACATTATGAGCAATGCTTATTATCAGAGCTTCCAATTTCAGAGTACGAAATGGCTGCTTATTCACTTGGCTTTTTTTCAATAATTATGGCAATAGCTTGCCTTATTTTAAGCAAAAGTGTTTTCAAAAGAGGTCGCCTGAGAAATGAATTAATAGGCAAAGGTGCAATGGCTGCATCAGTAATATTCTGGTTTGTAAGCTATTTGTTTTTTGTAGTATATGTATTAAAAACTGAATTTGAATGGTTTGTAAATGTGGTGATATTGCTAATATTGCTTGCTATTTGGTTTGCTTTGTATTATCTCATCTATTGGCTTGCATCAAGGAGCTTCCTGGAAGAGAAGAAAAAGGCGGATAAAAAATAAATAAATTTATTAGATACAGTGCAACTAAGGCGGGGATAAGGCATTAATGAGCATCTCCGTCTTAATAAATATTTCGGAGCAACCCTGATTTATGGCAAAGACAAGAAGAGGCCGATTAATTGATGCAATAAACTCTGCAATAAAAAATATGGAAGGCCAGCAGCTTGGGTTTGAGTTTACTAGACCCAAAAGTATTAGCAGGGCGGAGCTAATAGAAATAGCAATAAAGTGTGCGGTTAAACTTGGCAGCGCAAAAGGCTCAAAAAGTGATAAAGCAGCGTATCTAGCAGAATTATTGACACTACCACAACTCACGGCAAAAGGTATTGGCTTTATCTCGCAGAAAGCAGTTACTGGCGGCGCACATTATCGTGGTGTTGCAGAACATTTGAGGTCATTAGAAAAGGCAGGCGTAGACATTGCACACTTAACAAAAATATTGCTTACTAGCAAAGCGGATTTGAGGTCTCTCATGCAGCAGATACCTGCAGTATATCCTCCA
>JAWALG010000034.1:0-8056 GCA_038886995.1 Candidatus Iainarchaeum sp. | reverse complement strand
GACCTGAGCTTACTCCAGATATGGGCTTTGGAGCATATGGCCAAGAAGACCTGGGCATGGGATAACAAAATGCTTGAAGTTTTTTTCGTGCTTGTATTTGTAGCGCTTTTCTTTTTTTGGCAGAAGCAGGTCTTCTTTGGGGTTTTTTTCTCTTTGGCTGCTTTCTTGTACCTTCTCCTTTCTCTATTTAAAAAAGCAGGATACTTCGCAAAAAAAGGCGCATCGAAGTCAGCTTCAGTCATGAAAAAGGAACTTCAAGAGGTTGCAAAGGCGCAAACATCATATCCAGACGGTGCCATATCAGAAATGCTTAAAGACACTGGCAGAAAAGTTGGTGAGCAGGTGTTCTATGAGGATGCTCGCTGGTCAGCAGGTGAGTCATCAAAGGAAGTAAAATCAAGGCTTGGCAAGACAGCAAAAAACATATCATCAAAGTTTTCAGCGCTTTTTAAATAATTGCTGTCTCTTAATCGCAACTAAGACATTCTTAAAAGAAGTTTTTTTGTCGACTCAAGAACCTTCTCCATTAGCTCCTTTGTCGCAGCAATATCCCCCTTAAGGGCATCAATATCCTCTTTTATTTTCTCAATATCTGCTTGCATCTTTATAACTTGCTCACTCATCGTTTTTGGGCATTCCGGCTTTTTGTTTACCGCTTCGCCAACTGTTTTGTGCAGGTCTTCAATCATTCCTGTTTGCTGCACAACAGCGGCCTGCAGCGTAGTATGATGTAGGTCATGTTCAAGCTTTGTCTCATCTATCTTGCCCATAATCCTTTCAGTCGGTGTTAGTTCTTTCTCTTCAGTTTCTATGTAATCGGCCTCAGCAGATTCTAGCAATGATCCAATTTCGCCTTCGGCATCTTCAGCAGCAAATTCACCTTTGGTTTCACTCACATCTTTTTCTGCTTGCACGGGCTCAGGCTTTTTGACAAATTGCTCCTTTTTTTCTATAGCGCCTTCCAAAGTACTTTTGCCCGAGGACTTCTCGAGAAGTGCTTTTCCACGCTCCCTACTTATGCCCACATCCTCAAGTGTATCTAATATCACATCGTCTTCTAGGCCTGATTCTTTCATTCTCTTTATTGTTTCTATGAGTATTGTCTCGTCCACAAAAGACACCATCGATTGGCGCTAAATATAATGCATTTATGATTTAAAAAGTTAATCCTCTTTGTTTAAAAAGTATAGTTTGCCAAATATAGCAATAGATAGGTTTAAATCTTGTAAAAAAATTTATTTATATGGTGGGTTAATGGAATTAAAGATTTCCTCTGGTCCTTGGTCTGATTTGCTTGTTGGTGAAATTGAGGGATTTGGTTATGAAGTAAAAGCCAACAGCAAAAACACAATTTTGTCCATAATCCACGAGAAAGAAGGTAAGGAAACAAAAGCAGTGTTGCTTGAAGTTTTCCATGTTTTGTATGCTAAAGGCGATGCCGCTTCATTTTTGAAGCATTTGCCAAAGAGGACAATTACGCTGAACTTACATTCGGCTGAACTCTCCAACCAGTTTGTACTCGTTGATTCTGGTGTAGAATATATCCCTTATGATGAAAAAAGAATTGCTGAAAAGTTTGAAGAATTACTCAAGAGAACTGAAACCCTTAAAGAGCTAATTATTAAAGTGAGCTCCGCCTACGATGTTAAACTTAAAGAACTCAACGACTGTGAAGATGAAATCAAATCGGCTTTTTACTCTATGCCACTCATAAACCTCATTTTTGCACCAATTGCAAAAAAAAGCAGCAGTGCAGAAATAATAGAGGTTACCCATGGTGAAGTACATCTAGGGATAACAAGGGCCAATGCAACTGTGAAGGAACCTTTTGATTTCTTTGAAAGAGCAGTTGTTTTTGGCGGCCAGGAAGTAGACCGCCATCACGTTCTGCATGTGCTAGCAGAAAGCGCTATGCTTTCAGACCTTCCACTTATAATAGTTGATTGGACCGACTCTTTTAAGGGTCTCAATAACCCAAACAAGAGATTAAACGAGCTTGCGAAATACAAGGTAGAGCTGGATCCGGTTGGCTTTCCGATAAAGGTGTTTAACTCTGGTTCTGAGGTAAATGCCCAAATAGAATATGTTGATCCAGAAGCTCTCATTGAGCTTTTTGGGATAGGTAGAAATACCGCAAGCCAAGTTATAGCTGAGGCCTTCAAGCGAGGTGGCTTTAAAACCATTGATGAACTAAAAAAAAGGATTGCTGACATAGAAGAAACCCCTAAAATAACCCCCTTTGTAAAAAGAGAGGCCCAAAGGATAATAGAAGTAATAGAGTGTATCTACCCAGGACTTTTTGTAAGCTCTACGCCTGTTGAAGAACTGACCAAGAAGTGGGCTAGAGGCCTTAGTAGGGCCAACATACTTCTTTTAAAAAGCAATGATTTCAGGAAGGACATACTCATCCTACAGGCAACGATATCTGCACTAAAAGCATATTTCAAGAGTCATGGAGAAAGCAGTAAGCTAAGGTGGATTATTTTCTTTACAGCAGGCAATATGACCATACCACGGTTTTCAGCAAACTACACAAGCAAAAGATTGGCCGCAGACCTTGCTGAAATAGCCAAGTATGGTTGCGGCCTCATAGTTGAGGCCAGTGATAGGGTTGATCTAAATAGCGATGTTGCAAAGCTATTTTTAAGCTCTATTGGCATAATATCTGGCAATGATGCTGCAGTTGTTATAGAAAACAGGAAAAATTATAGGGCTTTGATACGGCCAGGGCTTAGTGATTGTTGCAAGAAGGGTAGTTAGAATTCAGGGTTAGCAGCAGTTCTTCGTTGGCTTTGGCTGGCTATTTCTTTAACTTGGTCTATAGTTACAAGCTCCAATGGGTTTATAGCATCAACTATCTGCTTTAGTTCATTGAACTCCCCATGGCTTACAAATTCTTTGCGTAGATGTGCAACAACAATGTTTATTTCTTCTATCTTTTTGTTTGTGTCCTCTAAGTTTCTTTCAATCTCCTCAATTCGCCTACTTAAGCTCTCAGGTATTGCTTGGTTTGCACTGCTTTCAGCAAGCTCTTTCATCTTCTTATTAAGGACAATTATATTTCTTCCTAATATTTTTTCATTTCTGGCAATGTGCCTCATTTTCTGCGAAATGAGTGAAACCGCGCTATTTAGTGCCTTTACATCTTCCATCAGTTGCATCAGAAGCGTCGAGGTTTTAATAGGCCTCGATTCAGACAGCCTTTCTTCAACCATGGTATATTAGAAAAGTCATTCTGTATTTAAATGTTTTTCTATGCGCGCTTTATCTTGGTAGCCTTGTGAGTCCCCACATAACAGCTGCTATAAAGTTGTAGGCCAGAAGAACGAAGAAAAATATGTAAAGTGAAGCAGTTATTGGAGCATACTTAATAACAAGTATGTATACTAGAACGCTGCTAATTACTATCGTTAACACATTTGATCCTAACATATTTCTAACTGTTGCGAATATCATTATTGTTAAAAGTATTCTTATCAAAAGGTCTGCCGGCTTAAAAAGGAACATTACTATCGGTGGTAGCAAAAGCAAAACAAAAAGTGCTATGAATATTAGAACCATTAAGTGAATTCCTCTCTGGCTCATCTCATCATACCCCCAGGCCTTTTTCTAACAGCATGCATTCGCCTCGCGGCTTCTAACCTTTCTCTCCTTTGGGCTAAATCAAGAGAGGAACTAACAGGAGAATTATCATCAGCTGCCTGTTGTGGTACGCGGTCTCCAGCCATACCACTGATGAAAAAGAAGTCAACCAGCATACCACTTATTCCAAGAGTAATGAGAGCATAAAGTATATATATGCCACCAAAGAACTGCCAAAATTCAAAAACCACAAACCAAGATATTGCTAATATGAGTATTGCCGCAAGCGGTTTGCTTTCCACATGATTCAAGACAAATGAAATTATGGTTATTATTGCAAATATCTTTAAAACCAGCATGAAATCTGAAATTATTTCCCAAAAGAGCAAAATATGCATTAAAGGTATCAGCAGCATTTATACACCGCTAATAGAATATGCTTTTTTTGTTTAAATTAATTTGCGTCGCTACTCACAAGGCCTTTTTGCAAGGATCTCAACAGCCGTGCTATAATCAAGGCTCTGTGGGTTCCACCATATTTGCATCTCGTTGTTTTCAGCAGAGACACAAAGAAGACCTTGTTTCATCATGCTTAACAGGCCTTGTATCGAGCTTACTGAAGGGTTTTCAGTAGATTTCAGATTATAAGAGGTATTTTGGCTCAGCCCCTTGTCCAAGAAAACTACATTGCTTGATGCAGAGCGCAATTCGAACTCTTTGCTATGTGGCACAAAGAGAGTGGTGTTCAAGTAAATGCTCTTTGCTTTTCCATTGTTTGCCCATTGTAAGCCATAAGTCCTGTCACCAAGATGATCATCTGGGTGGTTTCTAATTTCGTTCAGTGGCTCGCCTGAGAATGAACTGCAGTTTCCGATACCATCCCAATACGCCAGTGTTTCACCACAATCTATTTTCGCCCCATCTGCAAGCAATTGATATTTTGCGTAAATTGGGTTATCTCCATTGTCTGAAACCTTCATTATTATAAATGATGCAGTATTTGGTGAAAAGGTCAAGGATAGCCCATTTTCTGAGATCTTAGCACTCAAAAGATTTCCCCTTGTTTTTGGGTCTAAATTTACATGCTCAAACTTATCAACAAGGTTTGTGGAAACTTTTACGAGGGCATTAGTGCTTTTTGCATCTGTTTTGAGCTCTCTTCCACTGTATGTTCCGATAATGATTGGCTTGTTGCCATTTTCATAGGTGCTCCCATAACCATTACGCCCTGTTTTGAGCCCAATTTCACCGTCGATAGGCCAATAGTAAAACAAAGAGTCCGGCTCAGGATTTGAGATTTTAGAATACTTTACATGAACCTTTGCATTTGTTTTTCCTTCACTAAAGAATGCAAAGTTGTTATTGAAGTCGATCTCAAGGAATATTCTATACTTGCCAGGGCCTGGGAGCTTCTTTGAGCTATCATTTGTCTCAAATTCTATGGCGTCTTTGTTTAAGAAGTACTCTTTAAAGCCAGAGCTACTGCTGAACCAAGATGGTACTTCTAAAAATGTCTCTTTTGTGTAATACTCTGCAAAGTCGGCTTTAAAGCTGTCTGGATAAGCATCCCTTATGAGCAGTGCTTCAAATTCGATTAGCTTCTTGAGGAAAGCAATCTTTTCCTGGGTGTTTGATCCAGGCCAGCCAGAGGGCCAATTTATCTCTTTTGTGTTTACATAGCTACCCCAATTCTTTATGTTCCTGTCTATAAAATAAAGCAACGCAGGCTCGCCTTCAACCTTCCTTGTTGAGTATGGGATCCAGCATTCTTTATTTGAGCCCTGCAGCATGAAAGCCACGGTAACTGCCTCTTTATCCGCATCCCCTTTGCTGGAATCAACAACAGCAGCAGAACCAAAGTAAGGGTCATCATTAGCAACAAGGTTTTCAAATGAACACTCTACATTTGAGGAGGCATTTGATCCAACTGTAACATCCTTTTCACAATCCTTCACCAGATCTTTATTTTTAAGAATGAATTTTACTTTTGCGTTTTGTTCATCCGCAGTTTTGTTCTCAACTTTTACCCTTAAAACAACACTTAATCTTACATTATTAACAGAGTATTCAATTTTTGAAGCACCAACTTTTCCAATACTAACTGACCTCGAGGATTGCTTTTCGTTAGTGCTATTAATTATGCTTTCAGTAGCTTTGCTCTTAGGGTGCGTTGGGCATGCAAATGAGTAACCATTTGCCTTGAAGAATTCTTCAAGCATGTTTAACCTTTTTGAAAGGGCTATGCTGTGCTGAACAGCGTCGCAGTATATCGCTTTTTCGTTGTCCGTATCACAAGAATTCCATTCAATTGCGTTCCAGCTCCAGTCGAGCTTTACCTTTGGCGCAATTTCCTCACCAGTAAAGCCACTTTTAGTTCCAAAGCTGCATGATTTTGCACCTGATTTGATAAGCTTTTCACCCATGTTAGTATCTGTTATAAACTTTAGGTGTATCTTTTGCGAATACTCTTTGATGTCAGTATCTGGAACATTGAATACTCCGAAATCTGCTTTGTTGCGATCCATTCTTGGATTCATGTGTGTTGGATCGCCATGGATGTGCTCAATTGCTTTTATTTCAAGTATTCCATAGCCACCTTTCTCTGAAGTATTTTTGTTCTTGCTTTCAAATAATATTGGTAATATCTGCTCTTTTTTCCCATAATTGCTTCTTTCATCTGTGCCCAAATTTACATCATAGGAAAGGCCTATAACTTTAAGGCTTTTCAAGTCGTTAGGCAAGTTCACAACATAGTCCTTGAAGGGATATGTAGCCATCTGGATATCACAGTCAGCCCCAGAAATTGTGAAGAAAGTAGCAAGGGCCGAGCCAATTGCACAAATTACTGCGGCAGCACCCCAAACCCAGGGGTTTCCCCCTGATACCTTTGCCGCTTCTATGGCACAACCAGCACCGGCTGTTAAACCAACACCAACCGATATGAAAAAATGTATCCAGAAACCTGGCTTTTCCAGGGTTGCTTTTTCCAGTGCTTTGTTCATTACGCAGTAATCCGGCAGATTTTTTGTGTCTTTGCATGCTGTGCAAAGCTTCGCAGTTATGTTTACATCCTCAACCCACATTCTGTTTATAAGGTCTGCTGAATCCTTCCAGTTTGTGGAGTCAGTTATCATGAACTCATATCTGCTCATGCTAAAATATTCCCTTTCTGTTGGCTCAACAATGACATCTATGGTGCCTATCTGCTGGTAGTCCATGTCAGGCGCTTTGGCATGAACTGTTATGCCATACTGCCCTGGAATCTGTTCCCTATAAACTGTAACAGTATGTGACTTTTCTGCTTTTGTGAACTTAAGCTCTTCATAAGGGATTAGGGTTATGCCGCCATCATCTGTGCCTCCGCGGCATCTTGGGTCATCTTTGCAAAGCCAAACTGAAAGGTTCATGTTGCAGTTGTTTGCATCTATTGTTATTTTTGCCTCTTTTTCATTTGGCTTTATTACCACTTTTTCTTTTGGGTATTTTATGCAACCTTTTAGGTCAACTATTAATATCTTTGCATCTATTTTGGAGTCAGCGCCAACAAATGCAAGCCCTTTGTCTGTTTTTGTTTGGCCATCTATTTCAATTGTAAAGCTTGCCGTTTCTCCAGCATATTCTGGCAGTGGCTTGAATGTTATAATTCCATCATATGTTCCCAAATTCAACTCATTTTTGAAACCTTCAAAAAGTTTTGTCCAAAGCCCTGGTTTTAGTATCTTTGTAACTGTAGAGCCGCCAGGTGAGGTTATGCTTATCTCAACAGTGCCTGCTTTTTTAGAGCCAGAGGCCCATGTAAGCTTTGCTTGAAGGTTTTCTAAGTCAATTGGTTTTCCATTGCTTGTGCAAATGTTTGATATTTTTATCTCTGTTCTGGCAATGTCGTTTATTGTTGCAACACTCCAATCAGGTACATTCGGGCCTGAAATGGATATACAAGGCGCATTTTCAGGTAGCCCTCCAAGTAAGACATTTGCCTTGAATGGAACAACCAATGCATAATCAAAACCATACCTTGGCACACTAACAATTATTTCAATACTTCCGGTTAGCTCTAAATTGCGTTGCATCAACTCCTCTGCATTTTGTGAAAGAACTGCATTTAAAGCAAAATCAAGTTGGTCCTTTGTCTTTATTGTCCTGCCAATAATTGTGCTGGCATTTGCATTCATTGTTGCTTCATCAAGTATGCCGCCAAAGCTTCCTAAAAACCTTGCACTTTTAACCAGCAAATCAGCACCGCTCTTGTTTTCTATGCTCAGCAGTATCTTCTCTTGTGTTTTCGAATCAGTGTTAAGAGAAACACTTACACTAGCAGGCATTATTCTCGCAATATTTCCGTCAACTAGTTTTTCCCATTTGAAAGGCATATAGCCCATTTTTTCGACAACAACTTCTATTTTAGTCGCGGGTAATGACTCCTTGACTTTAAATGCTGCTGAGCCATTATTATCTGTAACTTCTTGCATTGTTT
>JAWALG010000033.1:0-8239 GCA_038886995.1 Candidatus Iainarchaeum sp. | reverse complement strand
TGCTGTTCAAAATTTATAAATTGAGTTATGGGTGTTTTTATGAAAAAGCTCTTTATATTGATCTCTGGCACTCCTGGCTCTGGAAAGAGCACTTTAACTGAACGCCTTGCGGAGGAATTCAAGCTTAAGAAGGTTTTTGCGTCTGGCATCATGAAACAAATCAAAGAAGAAGAAGCCATTGATATTGAAAAGGCCTCTAAAGGCACTGGCTTTTGGGAATCCGATGAAGGAAAAAAACTTGTTAAAGAAAGACAGAAGAACTTCTACTATGATATTGAGCTTGACAAAAGGCTCTTAAGCATAGCTAAGAAAGAAAAAAGAGCGATATTCGATAGCAGGATGATGGCCTGGCTTTATAAGGGCAAAGACGCCTTCAGGATTTGGATAGATGCAAGCCCCCCTATCAGGGCTAGTAGAATAGCCAAAAGAGATCGCAAAAAGATTTCAGAAGTTGTTGAAGCAATGGAAAAACGCCTAAAAGCAGATGCCAAAATATACAAAAAGCTTTACAATGTAGATATAATTAATGACAGGTCGCCATTTGACCTTGTAATAAAAACAGATAACTTAAATGCAGATGATGTTTTTGAAATTGCTGCCACTGCAGTTAGGAAATTTTTTAAGATAAAAAGCTAACAGAAAGGGGCTAAGATGGATTCCGAAAGAGTTTATGATCTAATAACAAGGAATACAGAAGAAGTGCTGACTCCTGAGGACCTTAAAAAATACATTGAAACAGGCGTAAAACTTAAGCACTATATTGGCTTTGAAATCTCTGGAAAAGTACATCTCGGCACTGGCTTGGTAACAATGGCAAAAGTTGCGGACCTTATTAAGGCCGGCGTTGATGTTTCTGTTTTTCTTGCTGACTGGCATACCTGGATCAATGATAAGCTTGGTGGCAACAGAGAAACCATAATAAGGATTGCTGAAGGATATTTCAAGGAGAGCTTAATTGCAGGCATAAAATGCAATGGCGGAGATCCTAAAAAGGTAACTTTTGTGCTTGCTTCCGACTTATATAAGAGCAGTGACGACTATTGGGCAACTGTTATTGATGTAAGCAAAAACTGCACACTTGCAAGAGTAATGAGAAGCATCACTATAATGGGACGTAAAGAAGGTTCATCAGTTGACTTTGCAAAGCTAATATATCCTCCAATGCAAGTTGCAGACATATTTTTTCAAGGAGTGAATATAGCGCACGCAGGCATAGACCAAAGGAAAGCGCACGTTATTGCTAGGGAAGTTGCATTGAAGCTTAAGATAAGGCCTTTGCTCGACAAAGACGGCAATAAGATAAAGCCAATTGCAATACATACGCCGCTTTTGGCAGGGCTGTGTAAGCCACCGGTTTGGCCTATGCCTAAAGAAAAAGCAAAGGAGCTACTTTCAGAGCTCAAAATGAGCAAGTCGCAGCCAGACAGCTGTATTTTCATACATGACAGTGAAGATGAGATAAGAAGAAAACTTTCAAATGCTTTCTGTTGTGCAGGCGAAGTTTGCTATAATCCTGTTCTTAACTGGGCTAAAAACATAATATTTGCTAGAGAAGATGCTGAGCTCACTGTCAAGAGGCCTGCTAAGTTTGGTGGCGATGTTACATACTGCAGTTATGCTGAACTAGAGAAGGACTTTTCTGAGAAAAAACTGCATCCATTAGACCTAAAAAATGCTGTTGCTGATAAAATAATAGAAATACTAACACCTGCAAGGAAACACTTTGCAAATCCCAAGCAAGCAAAAATGCTTATGGAAATAGAAGAACTCACAAGGAAGTAATTGTATGACTGAAAAGAGCAAAAAAGAGATTGTGCCTGAAAGATTGCCACCAAGGGAAAACTTTATCGATTGGTACAACAAGGTCATTGAGCTTGCAGAGATCATAGATAGGCGTTATGGTGTAAAGGGCACCTTCGTATGGATGCCGTATGGCTTAAAGATAATGAAAAAACTTGTCCGTACATGGGATGAGCTATTCCAAGAAGCTGGTATTGAGGAGACATATTTCCCATTGTTTGTGCCGCTTGAGTATGCTGAGCAAAACGACTCTTGGTTTGAGGGCTTCAAGAAGAATTTGTATGCTGCGGTGCCTTTTTTAGATAGCAAAGCACAGGAAAAGCTTATTATAAGACCAACGGGCGAACCGGCAATGTACCCTATGTTTAAGCTGTGGATAAAAGACGGAAAGTTGCCTATAAAGATTTATGAAACCGTTTCATCATTTAGGCTGGAAGGCAAAAAAACCCATGCAATGATAAGGGACAGGGAGATAACATATTGGTATGAAATACACACTGCACACAAGACAAAGGAGGAAGCGTGCGAAGAAATGCAAAAGCACATAGAAATAAATGAAAAGCTCTGGAAGCTTTTGTGCTGTCATACGATAAAGGTTGAGAAGCCAAAATACGAACTTTTCCCTGGGGCTGAATCAGCAGTGGAGTTTTATGTTCTGCTACCTGACGGGCGCCTCTTAGAAAATGGCTCTGTAAACAACCTTGGCCAGGCATATGCTAAGAAATTTGGGCTTGTCTTTGAGGACTCTAGTGGCAAGAAACAGTATTGTTGGCAGATATGCACAGGCAACGGTGCACGTTATTTAGTTTCAGCCATAGCTTTGCATGGCGACGAAAGAGGCCTGGTATTGCCGCCAGCGTTAGCGCCAATTCAAGTAATAATCATACCAATATTCAAGAAAACATCTGCGGAAATAGAAAAAAATGCAAACGAACTCGCTGAGGAACTCAAAAGAAGCGGCATAATCGCTCAAGTCGATTCCAGAAAAGACAAAACAGCGGGTGAAAAATTTTATGTTTGGGACATAAAGGGGGTGCCTTTGCGCATAGAAGTTGGAGAAAAGGAAGTCGCCTCAGGAAAGTATACTATATTCAGGAGAGACACCAAGGAAAGATTCAGCGTCGAGCGTGAAAAATTGGCCAGAGTTGTGAAGAAAATTCTCGAAGAAGACATACCAAAAGCCCTTTATGAAAAAACAAAGAAGCTTGTGGAAGAAAAAATAAAGTACTTTGATGATATAAAAGAAGCAATGAAATGGATAAAGAAAGGTGGCGCTGCAAAAGTGCCATGGTGCGAAGGCATTGACTGTTATGAAAAAATAGTTTCACTAGAGGAAGGCCTTGATGCAGCAGGGAGTATATTGCATGAAAACAAAAAAGCATCCTGCTGTATCTGCGGAAAGACCACTGAAAAGGTTTTGTTGATTGGAAAGGGTTATTAGAGCTAAAGAAACATTAAACAGCAAAAAAACGGCTTTTCAAAGGTTTTTTCAACTTTATAAGGAGCGATAGGCAAAAAAAGGGCAATAGAAAGCTTTAAATTATTTGATGCATTAATTTTATTGGTGATATAATGACTGAACTGCCTGTGGCAGCAGTTGATAGGATTATTAGAAAAGGCAGTGGCTTAAGAGTAAGCAACTCTGCAGCAGTCGAGCTTGCTAAGATACTTGAAGAAGAAGGCATAAGGATTTCTTTAAGGGCAAAAGTTTTGGCAGAGCATGCAAAAAGGAAGACAATTACTGCTGAAGATATACGGCTTGCCCTGAAATAGTTCGGATCTACTTGGTATTTTATCATATTGTTTCTTGCTTTGAATTTTCTGAAAATAGTGCTATGCAGTCACTCTTTTTCTTCGAAAGGCATTTTAGGAGCATATACTCTTGGAGCTCTGCAGCGCATTTTTCATCACCGCTAAACTTGCAAACGTCTGGGTCTGATCTTAAAAAAGCCAAGCGCCTATAGCACCTAGCTTTGTAGCTTGGAATTTGCTCACAAAATTCTTCTCCATCCGTAATCTTATCATCAACGACACTCCTTTTGTCAACTAGTGTGCCATCTATGTAAAGTTCAACTATTTCGAGTCCTTGGCTTGATGGAATATTAAAGGTAATTTTTTTGTCACATATACAGCCACTAGCACATTTATTTTCAAAGGCGCTTACATTAAGCTTCAGCACACCACCTTCTAAAGCGGTTTTTGGTGAGGGCGCAGTTTCACAGCAAGTGTTCGCAACAACCTCTATCTCATAGCCAAAAAAGCTTTTGCGCATTGAAACAATTCTGTCTATGTTCTGCTTTAAGCCAAGCATCTCACAATTGCCGCACTCACTATAGGAGAATGCCTTTGGCCAAAAAAGGATAAGGGAAAACACAACCAATACAAAAAGCACACCAAAGCCAATCCAAAAACGCCAATAAAAAAATTTTTGCCCTATTTGACCCATATTGGCTCATATTTAAGTTATCTTTACTGCTATTTAAAGGTTTCCAAATGATTTTATTTAGCCATTTTCCAAATAGGCCTTGGCCTTTTTCACTTATGCTTTTTTCTTCTTTAAAAAAAACACAGAAAGCAGAATTGCCAAGACAACAACGATTGCAAGAACCAATAAATAAGAGGGGAAGCCATTTTGGGGCTTGTCAGAGTAGTCCGACCATTCCCATTTTTTGATCTCATCCTCTGTATCAAATTTCTCTTTCTCGCTAAACCCTGCCTTGCTGGCGCTTATCTTTTCCCCGCTTTTAACCAAAACACTCTGGCCAGTAGCTTTGCTTTTAAAGCTAACTTCCCCTTCAAGAACCTTGATTTGTGAATTTTTGCCATCTTCTGTTAAAACAAAGGTAGTGCCCTTTATGCCAGCCACTGCCTGACCCATTTCGATATCCATGCTGCCGTCCTTTACCATCTTTTTGATATTGTGCCAAAGGTTCCCAGCCATTAGCTTCAGAACATTCTCCCCTTTGGCTTTTGATGGCAAAATAACTTCCACCACAGGATCATTTGGGTTGTCAGAGGTACGCATCTCAAATGTGGTCATATCTGGGGCAGACAAAATAATTCTACTTTTTGAATCCATGCGGATCTTGGCGCCGTATGGCAAAGGCATATCCAACTTGGCGTAACTCCACTCGTCGTATTCAAAAAGCGGCTCTCCATCTGCATCATAACCTGAAGGCATTTGAACTTCCACTTGTCCTGCAATATCTGAGAACCTTATGCCAGAATCTTCAAGATCTGTTTCTAAGGGCTCAATATCAAAAGCCAGGTCATCCGGCCACCAGGGCTCTTTGCTGCTCTTCCGGTTTTTTTCAAAATCAAAGACCACATATGCATAGCAGTGGTTAATTTCATCTTCTTTTGAATATGATGGGTAATATTTGATTATTGAGCTTTTTTGATTTTTATTGATTTGGGCCTTGAATTCGCAGTAAAATTGGCCGCCTGAGTTAGGGCTATTGTTTGCTGTTGCGCCTGTAAAAACCCCGGTTAGCTCTCCGGTTGTGCTGTTGTAAGTGCCCTCAAAACTGATATAGTCCCAACCCTCTCTCTTATAAAAATCCAATTTGCCGTTCTTTACTTCCATTGCAGGCAAAGGTATTTTTGTGTAATAACCTTGACTGCTGCTGCTTTTGGAGGAATGTGGCACAATTTTAAAATCGAATGTCTCTGCTTGAGCTATTTGAGATAAAGTCAGTGCCAAAACAAAGATTAAGGCAATTTTAGGGTGTAACTTTTTCATAGAGTTATATAAAAGCAGATTTGGTTTATAAATAGGTAGCATTGTGGCATCAGAAGAAAAAAGACATCTGAAAAAGTTTAACAAATGCTATGAAAACTACTTTTAGGGCATTTTAGCTAGTCAACAATTAATTTGACAAAAGCATAAAATTTTAATATTCTTAATGCGTATTATTTGCATATGTTTTTCAAGCCAAGGGTTGTAATGCCCTCTGGGCCTGTCAGAGTGCTTTTGCTATTCAGCAATAGTTTATCAGCATCCCTCTATTTAATATCAGAAATTGAGAAAAAACCATCTTTAAAAGAAAAAATCACGATTGTTGGTGCAGCCACTGATAACATGCGTGCTTCAGACATAAAGACACTTGATATGAAAAATATCTACTATAGGTCTTTCGATAGAAATCTCTTTGTAAGCAAAAGAGAAGGCACAGCAAGCAATGTTAACGCAGAATATATTTTAAAAATAAAGGAGCTTACGGCTGAATTCAAGCCCACAGTTGTTTTGCTGGATAATTTCACATTAGATGGTGCTTCAATAGAAAATGTTTTTCAGATGCCTGTTCTTGAAAATTTGCTTGTATGCATGGATGGCACCAAAATAACTACATTCTCTGGCGAAAATGCTGTAAGAAATGCCATACTGGGTGGAAAAAGGGAATTTAGGAGTGGTGCATTCATTTACATAAATGGTAAGAGACACCTCTTAGCTCTTTCGAGGAAATTTCAACTAGACCTACAAGAATTAGCTTCGATAAGCCTTAGTGATGAATTTGAAAGATATGTAAAACTTTCCAACCAAAAATATATATGGAACTGCTCTGGACCTGTCACAGTAAAAGCACTTGAACTAATTGCTTCTGGCAAAGTTGAGGAAAAAGGTGGTCGCCTGTATATTAAAGACGGCGGTTCTTCAATCCAGGGCTTCTATAACATGATAACTGAGTGCGTTCAGGGAATTTATGGTATAGAAACGCCACAGTAATGCTGTAATGCTAAATTCAAGTTGATTAACTGAAAACCGTTAAATTTTAAATAAAATGCCACCACTATTTTTTTGGTGTTTAAATGGCGAAAAAGAGAAATGTGAATGTAAGCAAATTACCCTCTTATGATAAAGATCTCGAAGGAGCTATTTCTTTTTTAAATGCCCAAAAAGAAAAGGAGCACAACTCAAGGGTTGCTTGCGAGCTCTTAAGCATATACTTTAGGGAAATAGCACCTAGAAGCCTTAAAAGGCAGCTTGCCCTATCTGATCTGGTAAAAGCATACAAGTTCACTCTCAAGCTTTTAGAGGAGGAAAGCCCGGAATACCACGAAACAAAAGAAAAACACGAACACAAATCGAATGATCAACTAATGCAAATAAAGGCGGCAGTTGAAAAACAAACACAAGCTGAGAAGCCATACGTTCATATAAACTCCAAGGGCGAATTATACTATTTGCAGCGAAAGGGAAATTTTTACTTCTTTTCGAGATCTCCGGAAGGCGCAGTGCCATTGCCTGTGGGCTACAGGGTCTATGAAAACCGGCGCACTGGAATGCCAATTATAAAAAAAGGTTAAGAATAGCCCCGGAGAGATTCGAACTCCCGTCGCGAGGTTGCTCCTAAAAAAACCAGAGCCTCGCATGCTTGGCCGCTACACCACGGGGCTTCACACAAAGAATTGTGGAAAGATAGTTTAAAAATTTTTTGCAATTGCCTAAGCCTCTACTTTCGCAGAGGGGTTTTGAAAGCGCTGTAAACAGTTGCACCGAAAAGGCCAGCATAAGCAAGTGCTGAAAAAAGGTAATCTGCCTTTTTTGGGCTTTTTCTAACCAGCTGTAAAAGTTTCTTGCTAAGCACTCTTTTTGGCTGCCCATAATTTTCATAGATGTAATTCATTATTGCAACATAAGAGTAGTTTATTCTCTTCAAAGACCATTCTTTAATTATCTTTACAGGCACATATTTGCCAATAACCTTTGTCTTGCCATCTTTTATCGCCTTGAGCACATGCTCAGAATCCGCTTCTGAAATTATTTCTGTTTTTCCATATCCGAGCATTTCAATGCAGTGTGCATCGCTGCCAGCAACCATAGGCACATTTTTCTTTTTTGCCAAGCGTTTTGCCATAATGTTTGAAAATTTGTCTTTATTTATTGCGTTAAAAACCTCTATTGCATCACAAGCAAGTGCCTTTTTTCCAAGACCTTTGTTGTCTATGTCAAAAGGATGCGGTGCTACTGCAATTCCGCCTTGGTCCCTTATTAAATCCAATGTATCCCAAAATGGCTTTTTTGGTGAAATATACTCATTGAGACCTAAGCCAATTACATGCCTGCCTTCTGCTGTCTCAATTTCTTCGCCTTTAATCACGACGATGCCGTATTTGTTTGCAAACTTTTCCGCTTCAATTGCACCATTAAAAGCGTTGTGGTCTGTTATTGCTAACACATCAAGCCCAATTCTACTTGCTTGCTTCACCATCTGCTCAGGGCTGTGTATGCCTTCAACCTTTATCTTTTCGCCCATCGAGTACCATGTGTGGGCATGCAATTCTGCTTTGAGAGGTCTTACTTTTAGCATATAAGGAAATATAATATTTTAATGTTTATAAACATTTGCTGGAAACTTTTACCGAAATAAATATTAAATTCAAAGCTTTAATCAATGTTATGGGAAATAGCCAAAGCGTGCTTTCTATTGGCATATGC
>JAWALG010000032.1:0-8540 GCA_038886995.1 Candidatus Iainarchaeum sp. | reverse complement strand
ACTTTTAACCAGCAAATCAGCACCGCTCTTGTTTTCTATGCTCAGCAGTATCTTCTCTTGTGTTTTCGAATCAGTGTTAAGAGAAACACTTACACTAGCCGGTGTTATTCTCGCAATATTTCCGTCAACTAGTTTTTCCCATTTGAAAGGCATATAACCCATTTTTTCGACAACAACTTCTATTTTAGTCGCGGGTAATGACTCCTTGACTTTAAATGCTGCTGAGCCATTATTATCTGTAACTTCTTGCATTGTTTCATCAGTGCCATCATCATGTGTTCTTCTAATAGTCACCAATGCTCCTTTAACCGGGTTTTTGCTTTGGTCTCTAACACTTATTTTCAAGTCGTGGTCTGCGAATGGCAAAAAGGCATTCGGTTGGATGTTAACATCTAACTTTCCGGCAGGGTATACCTTTATGGGAATACTTTTTGAAAAAACAACATAGCGGTCTGCGACAATCTCAATACTTATGTTTGTTGTTGTTTCTGTTTTTCCTTTAAATCTCAAATCTCCTTTGAGTTGTTTTCCGTATGAAAACTGCGTTAACTCTTCCCTAAATTCGTTGTCAGTTGGCCTAGTTTCCTTTTGTCCAGCAGGTGTTGAAATAAATATGCTTTCAAAAGCCAGTGCACTATCTTTTTTGTTGTTTGTAGTATTCTTTATTATTAAAGTTACCTTGTTGTAGTCGCTTTGCGAATTGTTGATTATGTCAAACAAAAAGTTGTAATCGCCAAATAGCAGGACTGAATACGGCTCTTTGAGGAAAATATCCTCTTGTGCATCGTACAGCCAATAACCGGAAATGCAGAACGGTTCTTTGCAGGAACTTTCAGAGCCCTCATAAAATTGCAAATTATGTGCCTTTGCATAAAGGCCATCTTTCGACTGAGTGCTGACAAGTTCACCGAGCTCTTCATCATATGGTTCTCTTATTATTGCCCTATCTACGACAGCATAGCTTCTATAATATAAGATTATGGCCGTCCTCGGTTTTACATCTTCTCTCAACTTAAATTCGAAAGATATTTCACATGTGCTTGCCTCTGGCGCTTCCCATTCAACAGAAGCCCATTTGCCACCACTGTGCACAAGCTCTTCTAAGTTCTCTGCTTTGGGAGGTCTATAGGTGAGCCCCATCTTTACTTTTGCCCCCTTAGCGTTTACCGACTTTATGAATGCTGGCTCTGAGTTAACATCAGTTTGTTCGCCAATCCTGAAGTGGAAACCGTTTTTCGAGGAACCGTAAGGGAAAAAAGCATTAAACTTAATAGTATAATTTCCACCTGCTTTAAGCGCAGATGCTGCTTTGTTGCCATCAAAAATTCCCAAAAATTCAATTCTGGGCTTTACCACTTCGCCTTCTTTTAGCAATACTGCATTTATTTGGTATTCTTCATCAGGCCAGAGTTGCAGTGTCCTGCTTTGGTATCTGAGATAACCTTCTTTGCTCACCACCACATAAATGCTCTGTGCAGCTTTAATCTCATACTCTGCACTACCATCAATTATGAGTATTTTTCCTTTAGTAAGAGAGTTAGAATCAATGGAGGAGAAAACTTCAAAGTATGCCTCATTTAAAGGCCTTCCTTCAGAATCCTTAACAGAGACATTAAGTTTGCTTTTCCCAACTTTTAATATAACTTCAAAGTAATTGTTCTCGTCAGGAATTATTTTTTTAGCCTGTGCTGCAGAGCCGCCAGATGCAGGGTACTTAATAGCAAACGGGTATATTTCCGAGGTTACGCTTCCTAGAACAAATTCAGCAACTCCATTTTCGTCTGTAAGGGCATAATTCTGTTTTGAGGGCAACTCAACTACTGCGCTAGTTTCCTTATACTTGAAAAGCACTTTTGCATCCTTAACAGGTATGCCTTCTTCATCGACAACTTTTACAAAAGTCCTGCCGCTGTTTTTTTCAGTAATCTTTTCCAGCTCAAGGGTTATGGATTCGCTTGAAGCCATGACATTAATATCGGTTTTTTTCGGGAAGTAACCTTCCTTCTTTGCCACTATCGCGTATGGCCCCATATCGAAAAGTGGAACTCTTGCAATGCCGTTTTCTTTTGTTGTTTCTTCTGCAATTGTATTGCCATTTTTCATGACCTTTACTGTTGTGCCCTCAATAGCACCAAGCGTTTGCATATCAATTACTCTAATGAGCAAAACCGCGCTTATGTTTTTGCTCATAGCCACAAAGGCCTCGGTGGTTTCATTTGCCTTTACCAAGGCATTTGTACTCGATGCAGAATAGCTTTGCTCTGGATCAATAGCATAAACATTATAGCTTCCAGGCAAAAGCCCAGAAAATTCAACTATGCCATATCCTTGCGTATAAGCAATTTTTCTTTCACCATCTTTTTCAATGCTCACTGTGATGTTTTTGTTAAGTATAAGGTCCTTTTTGTCATCAACCGTTTTTATCCTTAATGTTCCCTTTGGAATTTCAATCTCCTTGAAAGTAACCAAGATATCATTTCCCCTTCTGACTGTGCGCTCAAAAGAGTGATTTTCTAGCTCTGCTGCATCAACCTTGACCTCACCGCAATCTAGAGGTAGCGTGACTTCTACAATACCATCTCTGTCTGAATCAAGTTCATCCCAAGGTTTAATGTTCCTGTTGGAACAGCTGAGTGTAACTCTAACAAGTTTGCCCTTTGTTGAGCCCTTGCTCGTTTCAAAGCGCAGTGTAACTTTTTCAAGTGGCTTTTCCTTTAGCTTTAATGTTATTACCTTTTCTATATCCTCACTTATCTTAAAAGACCATTCCCCATCCAGATAGAGTGTGCCTTTCAATGAAACCTTTACATTGCTGTTTTCGTCAACTGAAATTGAAATCTTCCCTTTTGAGTCAGTTTTTTTGCGAGTAGTTTCGCCGTTGATTACTATGTTTAAATCAAGCCCGCTCACAGGGGCGCCCTTTTCATCTCTGAAGTAAAGTGTCAAGCTAAATTCTTTTGGCTTTGGCTCAGGTTTTGCGCTAAAGAAAATAATGTAAACTAATGCAAAAATAAACAAAAGTATAATCAAAAAGGGAAGAATTTTTGGGATGTGGTGTTTTTCGCAAAATGCTATATAGCTCTCTTTTATTTTGTATATTGCATTGCTCTCATCTTCAATATCTTCAATTTCCACAACCACACCTGCTTGTTCATATTATTAGCTACTTTTTATACACTGTGAAGGTATGCTTTCTATAGTGCTTTTGAATGCTGCATCTATTAGCTCTTGCTGGTTCCAGAAGAATGTTGCCCTGCTATTGCTTCCAAGCCCAGCAACGCAGATTTTCTTCTCTTCAACAAGCTTAAGTATTTTCTCCACAGATGTGATTGTAATGCCTTCCATGCCACCTGTTTCTACGCGGCTACCCGTGCCTTTCGGGCTTATAAACACAGCTTTATCAGCAGAGCTTACAATTTCAAGAAGCGCTACACTTTCCTGTGGCGTAAATAGTACTGTCTTTAAGAAGACATCACCTTGCCTTTTAATATTGCACCATTCTACCCCATATTGGTGGGTTTCAAAGCTGCCGGCGCACTGGGTTTTACCGACGCCACCACGTATGTCGCGCCTGTAATTAAATGCTTCAGTAACTTCAGCATCGGTAAAGTCCTTGCAGCCCTTTACAAGGCCACTCCATGAGAACAAGCTGCTTGTTGCTTCCTGTGGTTTGTTGTTTATTGTCAATTGGTAAAAAGCGTAGGCGTTCTTTCTTTCGCCACCACTTACCTTTAGCAATAGAGGCGTTGCTATGCTTGGGCTATAAATCATATTCAAGCCGGCTGAGCTTTTCTCAATTTCAAGCACAACACCAGGGGTATCACTATGCAATGTTTTGAAGTCCTTAACAACGCGTGCGTCAACCCAGCCATTTGGTATCGGCATAGAGTTTGCAATTGTGGTAGTTCTCACCGGCTGCCTGACATCTTCGTTTATCTTTATGGTTTCTTCTGATTTCTGCCTGAAGTTTATTCCATAGCCCTGCCTACCGTTCTGGCTGTCAACACCTATAAGGCCATTAAAAGGCATGTAGTAGAATACAGAGTCAGGATCAGGCGTATCTAAGCGTTCAAACAATACTTCTATTTTTGCATTTGGAACAGCGCCTTCAAACAAGCACCAAGAGTCATTATTATAATCGATTTTAATCCTTACATTGTACTTGCCAGCAGGCAGGTAACCCGACTCAGGCCTAAGGAATGCTGACTTAAATTCAAACAGTTCTGGGCTTGAGAAATATTTGCCTAAACCACTATCACCTTTGTACCAGGAAGGTGTGCTGAAGAAATCCTTTGTTTCAGAGAACTCATGGAAGTCCTTCCTAAAGTCTAAGGTGTAGCCATCTTGCATAAGATAGGCATTGAAGTTTGTAAGAGACAAAGCTTCCTTTAAGCTCGCATTGTTTGGATTTGCTGCTATGAAGTCAGCAAGGCGCTCTGTGCTATATGGTTCGCACTTCTCAAATACACCAGATGTTGTGCCAACAGCAAACTTTGTGCTTAGCGTGTCATTGCCCAAATTTTCGTTTTTACATGATCCTGAGCATGTTGTCAGCTGAGGGCTTATCCTGATTGTAGCATCGTAAAGGCCTTCCTCAAGGTTGTTAAATACACATGTTACATCAGTTTTGTCAATAACCTTGACTGCTTTCTCACCCTCAGGGCAGTTTATTGTAGAGCCGCCTTTGGATACCGACAAGAAGGCATTTACTGTCATTTCCTGCTTGTTGTTGCTTGAGATTGTTCCAATAACTGTTGCGTTAGCGCCGCTTTTTTCAACCCTTATTCTGGTAACTGCAACATCTAACTTAAGGCCATCTAAGTCCTGTGTTTTTTCGCTAAGTATGCCTTCAGCCGAAGGACATCTTAACTTTTGGCCCCTAAGCAGTTCGTCAATCTTCTTTATCTTCTTAAGCAATTCTATGCTAAATTGAGTTGCATCGCAGTAATTTCCGATGCCTAATTCGTCACACTCATTAATTGCAATATCATTCCAATTCCATGCTAACTTTATCTTTGGAAGTGCTTCTTTTCCAGTTGAGCCGATTAGGCCTCCAACCTTGCAGCTTACTTCAGGCCTTACTTCCGGCTTACTCGGCTTTGCTTTGTAAGAGTTGAACTGTAGGTGGAATTTCTGTATATACTCTTCACTGCGAATTACTGAGGGTTCCATCTTTTTCATCGCCTCAGCATCCTTCTTTTTCTTTGTGTTATAGTCCGTTTGGTACTCAATTTTACTCCCAGTAACTTTCAGTATGCGGTATATTGGCTTGTATATATCTTCCTGTGTTATGCCATTGTTCTTGAAAACTATTTCAATTTTCTCAACTCCTAGGGGCTTTTCAGGAGTGTTTTCAACCTTTGCTTTGCCACGTTCAACAATAATTTTGTCTTCAACTTCTTCCTGAAGTCCTTTTTGTATCAGAAGTTGCAAGTCCACTATATTGAGGTCTCTTACAGCAACGGGCACCTGAAGCACGCCCACATTCTGGCTTTGCTGCCAGTAAGTGTATAGGGTTCCTGCTATGAAGCCAATTAAAGCCCCAGTCCACGGATCGTCTATCTTAAGCAAGCTACCCAATATGTCAATATTTCCTTTAAGGATGCTAGTAATGCTATCCAAGCTGAACATACCTGTTAAAAAGCTCGGGGCGAGGTTAGCAGCAGCTATTTTCTTTTCCGTATCTGCTTCACTTGTTTTTCTTCCACTACTTCCAAGTGTACAGAAACTATTGTTACAGCTCTTAAACTTGTAACAGGGCGTTGCTGTGGAGCACGCAGGGTCATATTCACATGTAACTGCAAGTTCGCAGTCACACATCCTTGCAATGCCGGAGCCATTTGCCTTCTGGCATTTCGATATTGTGTCATAACATCCTATGCAGACAGGAACTGATGGCTGCTCTGTAGTGCCACCACCCGTATCTTGTGCTGCTACACAGTTCCCATTCTGGCACACTCCACCAGTATCTGCACAATCTCTTTCAATGCCAGAGTTTCCACAAGTATCCTTCCAGTACAGAACAGTACCCTGGCAGAAGTAACCATCATGCTTACAGCTCCCCTGTGCAACACAATTGCCGGCTTCACATATAGCACCAGAAGCTGCGCAGTCCATCTGTATGCCCTCATTTCCGCAGCTGTCTCTCCAATACATCACATTGCCTTTGCAGAAATAACCAGCCAGTGTGCATTCTCCTTCTGCTGGCTCACTAGGGCCTTCTGGGGCGCCGCTACTGCCAGGTGTGCATTTGCTATTTTCGCAGTATCCGAACTTGTAGCAGTTTCCGAACTCGTCATATATGCAGTTTATCGCAGCGTAGCAATCACAGCCCCCTGTAAGCAGAGTTGTCTTGTTCCAAGCTTTGGAGGCACATTCTAGCTCAGTATTATAACAATTTGGTATCTTTGTTGGCTCTTCAATAGTTCCTTCAGTAGTTCCACCAGTTTCAGAAGGCGGCTCTTCACCACCTTCTGGCGGTCTTTCTTCTGCTTTACAATCATTCTTACAACACCTAACCGATCTTTCAGAGGTGTGCCTACTAAAAGTGCAATTTGGAGGACACTCCTCTGGGGAGGTTACTTTGCGTGAATTTGGGTAATACCCCCTACATAATTCATCATCCGTTGGCTCTTGCGAGGGTGGCTTTGTTGTGACTGTTGTTGGCGGTCCTTCCGGTGGCTTTGTTGGTCCTTCACCTTTTACGCATTGCTCACCACAACAAGTAACATCACCTACAACAACATACGCCGCGTCCGGACATATTTCATTCGCTTGGCAGAAATACTTTCCTGCTGATCTGCAGATATTTTCAGGTTTTTCAATGGTTCCGGTTTTGCATCTGCCAGTACAGCAAACAACACCATCTACGACTGTCTCTTTTCCTTGTGTAAGATCGCAATTGCCGGGGCCACAGTAATTGTAGCCCTTCTTGCTACAAAAGTCCTTATGTGCACCGGTTTCTTCTGTTATGCACTCAGATGCACAGCAAGTTATGTTGTTGACCACAACTATGCGCTCGTCTTTGCACAAGTTTTTGGTTCCGCAGTATTTATATCCAGCATTGCTGCAAACAGTTGACGGCCTCTGCGTGCCAAAGAATGTTTTGCCAGCAGCTAGCGACCTAACTCCACCGTATACAAAGCCGACAAGACCCCAAATAGCACCTGTTTTTATCGCTTCCCACCAGTCACGCTCGTCGTAACTTATGCTTATTTTTTCGGTTCTTTTGTAGCACTCATTTATTAGAAGTGCGGTATCAAAGCCATCATAAGGGTTGTTTATATCATCATATATGTCAAACTCATAGCGGTTAAGTTTGATGCAGCCATCTGGCTCCACTATAACCCTTATCAATTTGTTGAAAGAATATTCGCTATCGTTAGCGCTTTTTACCATCACATATATTGGGTATTGCCCAGGGAGATCCTCCTGTGAAGGCATTATAATTAGCTCTTTTGAGTCATCTGCTTTCATGTTAAACTCTTTTTCAGAAACCGCAATTTTTGTGTCAAGCATAAAGTCAATTGGCACTTTGCAGCCCTTTGTTTCTATTTTAAGTGTTGCTTCGTTGCGGTCAACTATCTTTATTAGGCTTTTATCATATCTTATGCAGTTCTCCAAGCTTATTATTTCTATTTCAGTTTCTATGCTTGTGGTTAAAACTTGCTTACCACTGTTTGTGAAATGCTCTGCTGTTATTACTACTGTTGCCTTCGCAGTTCCAACAATGCCACCATCTGGGGCGAATGATAAAAGCGCTGGCAGCGTTTCCTCTGGGTTTAAGGTTCCTTTTAATATTTTGGGGTATGCATTGCTTAATTCTATGCCAGCGTCACCAATCTTTATATAGTAGCTGCCAAGCCGGTTGCCGTGGATATCAATTTTTGCGCTAAGGTTCTTTAGGGCTATTGGCTTTCCATCGAGTGTGCAATTGTTCTTCACAGAAAAGTCAGTGCTAACTTCATTGCTTTTTGTTTTTGTCTTCCACTCCTTTATGCTTGCGCTAAGACATGAAGGATCATCAACTTCGCCACCTATGCCAACAGAAATTTTGACTTTTGATTCGCCATGCCATTCGTGGCCATATGCTGATGATGTTGAAACACTTGCTGTCAGTACACCTTCAAAGCTCTTACCCTCAGTAATTGTTTTCCCGTAATCACTCAGTGGAACCTTTAGTGCAATGTCAAGCTTATCATTGGGCTTTATTTCTTTGCCCACATATTCCCCAACAAGCCAGTCCCTAACTTTTCTCTCATCAATTATGCCATAAAATTCACCCGAGAGTTTAATGGCACGGAGCTTAAGCGTCATTGCTGTCTTGTTTACAATCCTTACAACTGCGCTGTCCTCCATCTTCGAAACAATGTTGAGTTGCAGGCCTACTTCCGGAGGCTCGAGGCTAATCACATTGCCGTCACTGCGTATTTCCTTTTTTGCCTCTTCATAATCGGTCTTTTCTGCTGTAAGCACTAACTTTTCGCCTGGCATTAGTGAAGGCAGCTTTATTTCAGCAAGCCCTAAAGAGCCAGTAAATG
>JAWALG010000031.1:0-10584 GCA_038886995.1 Candidatus Iainarchaeum sp. | reverse complement strand
AAAAGTTTTTTGCTTTTTCTTTGATTTTGGCAGTATACTTTGGTTTATTTTCCAACGGTGCTTTTGCACAAAGGGTTGAGCTTGCAACGCCTGTTTGCTATTATGACGTAAATCAGATGCACGAGTATTTTACTGACCTTCAGGGAAATAAGATACTCAACCAGGACTTTGTGCGGCTTTTCAGTGCGATTGAGTCCAAGCCGCAGAACGACCCCTCTATAAAAGATGAGATCAAGCGTGCATTGAGAGGGCAATTCTACACTGGCTATTTGCAGCTTGCCTATACGGTTGAAGGTGGGCAGACAAATCCATTTAAAGGTGGAAACTACGCAAAGTGCGAACTTGGATGTTTCCCACAGTTCACATATTTCGGTGTGACTTATTATAACAAGTGCATTACAAGGATATGCACCGAAGGAAGAATAGTGGGAACTCCGCGATTTTGCGACCCCAAAATAGGACCTGATATATACATACATTACCTGATGTTTTGGTGCGAAGACGTTCCTAGAGCAACAATGATTTGTGGGCCTTCAGCACATTGTGAGCAGAGGGCTGACGGTACATTCCTTTGTGAATACAACAAGGTTGGCTCATCTTCAGGAGACAATTCTGGAATAGAATATGTTTTAGCCGCACCTGCTGATTCAAGTGCGCCAATAATTGTTGAAGCATATCAAGGAGGTAAGCTGATTGCTAGCAAGCCAATCAATGCGGAAGGGCCTGTATACGCAAGTCAGGCATACTATTATGCGCAGAGTACAGGGCTTACATCAATCGTAGAGTCAAAGACAACATCTACAGCCAATAATTCTTCGATGGGGGCAACAACATATTCAAGCAGCAATAGTAGTAATTCAAGCTCCTCGAGCAGCTCCGGGAGCTGGCTCTCAAGAATAGCAAGGTTCTTTGGCTTTGGCTCAAAGAGCTCAACAAACACTACATCAACAGCTACCACTTACAATAGTAGTTACTCATCATATCCAACATATCAAAATAGTTACTCCAGCTACTCTTACTCGTCAAGTTATTATTCACCAACATCAAGAAGCTATTCATACAACAGTTCATATACATCATACACACCATACTCTTATCCAAGTAATTATAGCAGCACAGGCACCTACTCTAGCTACAAGCCAACTTACTCATACGCTACATACACAAATAGTTCAAGCACTTACTACCCAAGCTATACCTCTTACTCATATAGTGGTACAAGTTACCCTTACAGGGGATATACAACCTACTACAACAACGGATAACTTAGCAAACTATTCTTTTCTTTCCTTTTTTATATTTTTGCCTTCTTTTCTTGCTTTTTCCTCTTTTTCCCTCGCAGCCATGGCCGCGTTCAAGAAGGCAATCCTTTCTTTAAGCTCTTTTCTCTCAGAATCAGTGCTTGCAGCCATATCCCTAAAATGCTTCAAAAGCTCTTCTTTTGCAATTATTTCGTCTTCTAAGGCCCTTATCCTTGCCTCATATTCCTTCTCAGCGCTTTTCTTTGCCTCAAGCTTGGCTTGTTCAAGCTTAAGCAATTCGTTGCTGTACGTATTCCTGAGCTCCATTACTTCTGCCTCAATGTCTAACACAAGCTTTTTAGCAAAATCTCTCTCCTTTTTTAGCAAATGCACTAACTCAGAGCTTTTTTCGCAAAAGACATCAAAGCGCCTCTGCGTTTCGTGAAGCCTGTCAGCAAGCTGCATAAACTCTGACTGCAATGAAGCAATCTTGTGCCTGTAATCCGCGAATGTCTCCTCAAGCTTCCTTTTTTCTTTTTCAAACGCGAGCGTTATTTGTGATAGCTCCTGTTCAAGGTCAGCAGCGCTTTTTTCCTCAATGCTAAAGAAAACGCTCTTTTTCACATCCTCATACTTCCTTTTCAGTTCTTGGAGCTCACGTTCTTTTTGCTCAAGCAATTCAAGTAGCTTGCCTTGTTCTACTTTTCCCACAGCTGAAGTTTCCTTGCGCCCAATATGTAGCATAAGGCGCTCCATGAAGAACCTTGTCCTCAGCATTAGTGAAAGTACTTTTTGCTGAAGCGAGGCAAAAAGCTCTGGGTTTGGCGGCGCAATGCGATGATCCTTCGCGATCTTGTTTTGCTCATATTCTATGTTCCTTTTAAGTGTTGTTATCAGCTTGCGGTGCTCCCTTATTATGTCTTCAAACTCGTGCTCCTTTGGCTCTTTTGCTTCCTTTGAAATTCCGGAAAGAATCTTTTCAATTTCCTCAAGCTCCTCTAAAGCACCTTGTGCTTGCCTCACAAAAGCATTTGAGGAAAGCTCAGCCCAGTTTGAGCCGCGCATTTTTAATTGTAAGTAGGATAAACGCTCTATGCACCTTCCAACAAGTTCTTTAGGCGCGTCTTGCATATGCCTCAGCCCCGCATATAAAAAATGCATACTTATTTATAATTGTTTTTGTATCAACCAAGTCAAAAAAAGAAAAGCGCAAGATAAACGAGAAAAATAAATAGAACTTTATTGAATTCTTAGAGTTTCAGCCAATAGTTTCTTGGCTTCACCAACATTTTTATTCTCCGCTGCATTATTATTAATGCATGGATATTTTTTGGAGAAAAGGCCTTTTGCTTTCCGACGGCGTTAATCTTGCAGTTGACTGCAATTCAGCAGAGCACAGCATAGTTACGCATGCACATGCAGACCATGTGTTTGCTTCAAGGGGCTCTGTCATTGGCTCAGAAGCAACGCTTAAGCTAATTGAAAAGGAAAAGAGTTTTTTTGCAAAGAAAAGGCCTTTATGCCTAGGCGAGAAAATTGCTCTTGGATCATTAGGTATTTCGCTTAGAAACTCTGGCCATATACTTGGCTCAGCCCAGGTTTACATTGAATGTGATGAAAGCATTGCAATAACATCTGACTTTAAACTTCAGGACTCGCTAATAACAAAAGGCGCAGAAATACTGCAATGTGATACCTTAGTAATAGAGACAACATTTGGCTTGCCAGAATATGTTTTCCCTGAGAGGGAAAAGGCGTATGAAGATTTTGCCTTTTGGGCTAAGAAGCAGCTTGCAAGAGGTCATTTTTTAGTGCTCTCTGGCTATGCCTTGGGAAAAGCCCAGGAGCTTACCGCATTTTCAAATCAGTACTTAGGCATAGCGCCAATAGTGCACGAGAAGATATATGAGAACAACAAGGTTTATGAGGACTTTGGAATCAAGCTTGGCACTTACTACAAGCTTGACCACAACCTTCGCGATTCTCAAGTGCTAATATTGCCGCCGTCATTGTGTAGCACACACTTATTTCAAGCAATAGAGTACTCCATTGGCAAAAGGGTTTCGAGTGCGAAAGCAAGCGGTTGGCCTTACAAGGGCTGCTTTGATAAAATATTTCCTCTTTCAGACCATGCTGACTTTGACCAGCTCATAAGATATGTAAAGGAATGCGGTGCGAAGAAAGTTTACACAACACACGGTTTTTCAAAAGAGTTTGCACAGCACATAAGGCACAGATTTGGAATTAGCGCAAAGCAGCTTGACACTGATTCAAACCAAAAAACAATTTGGGACTGCGAAAAATAAAAGAAGAAAAAAGAAAATAAAAAAGAGAAAATTTTGCTAATCATTTTATTTCTTCTTCTTCTTCTTTGCTGGCAATTTTCCACCCCTTTTCAAAATATTATATTTTTATAAAAGTAAAAACTTATTAATAAGCTTTTCTATAAGGAACTTTTTCTTATGAAGCAATGCAGCTCTCATGAATTAAAAAAATTTTTTTCTAAACTCATGAAAATTTTTGGTGAGCAACACTGGTGGCCAGCAAAAACAAAGTTCGAGATCTGCGTTGGTGCAATACTCACCCAAAACACTTCTTGGAAAAATGTTGAAATGGCAATATGTGTATTGAAAACAAAAAGGAAGCTTAATATTAAAGCAATTAACTCGATGAGAGAAAGGGAGCTTGCCAATCTTATCAGGAGTGCTGGTTATTATAACCAGAAAGCGGCCACCTTAAAGGCATTTTGCCATTATGTGATGCGCAACTATAAAGGCAACCTAAATTCATTCCTAAAAAAACAAATCAAAGAGCTGCGCGAAGAGCTTCTTTCTATAAGGGGCATAGGCCCTGAAACTGCGGACTCAATAATTTTATACGCTGCAGAAAAGCCAACTTTTGTAGTTGATGCATACACTGAGCGAATAATATTTAGAGTATTTGGCATAAGGTTCAAGAATAGGGAAAAACTCAAAGAGTTCTTTGAGAAAAACCTTCCAAAAAATGCTGCTCTTTACAATGAATTTCATGCGCTTCTTGTTGCCTTAGGTAAGAATTTCTGCAAAAAAAGGCCTTTATGCAGCGAATGCCCAATTAATAAAAATTGTTCACATTATGCATATAATAAAAATACGGCTGGTTTTGTACCATGAAGGTAACAGTGCTTGGCTCTGGTGCAATCCTCTCAGGCACAAGGGCATGCTCGGGCTTTTTGGTTGAATCTGAAAAAGCAAAGGCAGTTGTTGACTTAGGCAGTGGATCTTTTTTGAACCTTAAAAAGGCCACTGATGTCTTAAGCATAGGCAGCATTTTTTTAACACACTATCATCCAGACCACTCATCAGACCTTGCGGCCTTTTTGGCTTATAAGATTGTGGTGCAAAAATTTGGTGATGTAAGGAGTTCTGCACAAATAAACATCTTAGGCCCAAAAGGCCTAAATGACTTCATAGAAAAAATAATTAGCGCCTTCCCAATTCTGAAAGAGGCAAATTTCAGGATAATAACTAAAGAGCTTGAAAATACCACAACAGTTGTGCCTGGCTTTAAGGTAAAGTCATTGCAGATGGCCCATGAAAACACCATTGGCTATAGGTTAGAGGCGCATGGCAAAAGCGTTACTTTTTCCGGTGATACTGCTTACACTAAAAATCTTGTTGCCCTTGGTAGGAATACAGACCTGCTTGTTGCAGATTGTTCGTTCCCAGATTCAGTTGGCTCTGCGCAACACATGACTTCTATGCAATGCGCAAAAATTGCAAAAGAAGCAGAGGCAAAAGCATTGATGCTCACACATTTTTATCCAGCAGTTGAGTCAGAGCCCCTAAAAAAAATTGTAAAGTCAATTTACAATGGAAAGGTTTATGTTGCTCATGACCTTTTTGCTTTAGAGTTTTAGGTGGTTTTATGGAAGAATACCTTAATGTTGCAATCAAAGCTGCTAAAGAAGCCGGAAGGATTGCGCTTCGCAGAAGCTGTGACTTAAAGATCTCTAAAAAGAATTCAAAGGGAGAGCTTGTGACCAATGCTGACCTTGAGGCAGAACAGGCCATAATTGCAAGGCTTTCTTGCGAATTTCCAGAGATTGGTTTTATAGGTGAAGAAAAGGGCAAGGTGCCATCAAAATCGGATTTCTTGTGGATTGTTGATCCAATAGATGGCACAAGGAACTACTCAATGGGCATTCCTTTCTATTGCACGTCCATTGCTTTGGTGAAGAACAATGAGCCGCTGATTGGTGTTGTTTATGATCCAACAAAGGACGAACTTTTTTATGCATTAAAAGAAAAGCGCTCTTACCTAAACAGCGAGTGGATCCACGTCTCTAAGAAGGATTCTCTTGATAACGCAGTTGCATCTATGAGCATCACGCTCGCGAAGAAGGTTCAAGAGCTTGCAAAGGGCAAACTCTTTTCAACTTACCGTTACTTTGGCGCTATTGCGCTTGAGCTTTGCTATATTGCCTGCGGCCGCATAGATTTTATGCTCCACAACAACATAAACCCTTGGGATGGTGCTGCTGGTGCTATAATAGTGCGTCAATCAGGCGGCGTAGTTGTTAACCAGCATGGCAGGCATTGGCATATAAATGATAAGTATCTTCTTGCTTCTAATGCAAAACTCCAAAAGGAGTTTATGGCTAAACTTCCTCAAGAACAACTGATGTAACTGTGTGTGCAACACCATCTACATTTCTCAACTTTGCAGTTAAGAATGAGTTAAGCTCCTTTATTGACTTGAATCTTGCCTTTATAATCATGTCAATGTCCCCAGTAACTATTGCAACGCTTTCAACATTTGCAAACATCTTTCTTATGTAAGCAGCTATTTCCTTTTGTGAATATTTTTTACCATCTGGCGAGTTTTGTTGTATGTTGACAAGGATATATGCACAAACCCCAAGCCCTAGTTTTTCTGCATCAACATCAACAGTGTATTTTTTTATTATGCCTTCTTTTTCCATCTTTTTTATCCTGTGAAAACAGTTGTTAATGGCAGGCCTGTGCTATGCGCCTTTTTTAAAAGGCGAGTGGTCTTTATGGGTCTTTTCATTTCAAGTGAGGAGATTGAAAAGATTGAAAAAAGGCACCTTTATTTCAGCCAAGAGCAGACAAAAATGGCTTTAAAAGTGCAATCTGAAGCTTGCTTTTACCTAAACAAGTTTCTTAGGTCAAAGGGTTTTGTTGAGCTTAGGCCGCCAATAATCTCCAGCTGCACAGATACTGGTATTAGAGGTGCCGGTACTGCTATTATTGACTTCTATGGCAGGCCATATAAAGTGACAATAAGCATGATACTGCATAAGGAGCTTGCAATCACCGCTTTTGATAAGATATTTTCTTTCTCACCAAACATACGTCTAGAGCCTTTAGAGAGCATTGCAACAAAAAGGCATCTAGCTGAATTTACGCAGCTTGATCTCGAAGCCGCTTACTATAACCGTGATGATGTAATTTTTCTGGCTGAAGAGATGCTTTGCTACTGCATCTCAAGGTTAAAGAAAGAGTGCAAAGATGCGCTGAGTTATTTTAGGCAAAAACTTAGAAAGCCAAAGAGGCCTTTCAAGAAAATAACCTACGCAAAGGCATTTTATGTGCTTTCCTCAGAAGGGCTTGAGTTTGCATATGGCTCTGAGATTCCTTGGGATGGTGAGAAACTCTTGTCCAAAATCTTTGGTGGTTTTTTTTGGATAACAGATTATCCATTGGGCTCAAGGGGCTTCTATGAGAAACAAAATTGTGATGCGCTGGTTGATTTTGATCTTATTTACCCCGAGGACTATGGTGAAGCGATTTCTGGAAGTGAAAGGGAACATGATGCTAAAAAAGTGATGCAAAAAATGAGAGAAGCATCTCTGAACCCTGAAGATTTTAAATGGTATTTAGAAATTTTAAAAAAAGGCGTTCCGCCTTCTTCTGGCTTTGGCATAGGTATTGAAAGGTTCACAAGATACCTCTGCGGTCTCGAAGCAGTTTGGCATGCAGCCGCATTTCCAAAAGTTCCTGGTATATATTCGCCGTAGCCAAGACAACGCAGGATTAAGCAAAAAGTTAACATTTTTATTATTAAACCACATTGAGTGTATTATAAGGGGTATTTTTATGGAGTTTATCAAGATTTCTGAGGCCATCGAGAAAGTTCCACAAAAGGCAAGGATTCGTGGCTGGGTAAAGAGGATGCGCGAGCATAAAGGAAAAATATTCTTCCTGTTGCGTGATGAATCATCAGAGTTGCAATGCGTTGTGGACTCAGAAAAAGTAAGCAAAGAACTTTGGAAGGAATGCTCCAAAGCAACGATAGAGTCAAGTGTTGAGCTTTCTGGTGAATTGCGCAGGGACGAAAGGGCACCGCATGGAGTTGAACTGTCAATTGATGATTTTAAGATAATTGGGCTTGCTGAGAAATTTCCCATACACAAAGATTTTTCAACAGAGTTCCTCCTTGATGTTAGGCATCTCTGGTTGAGGAGTGCAAAGATGAGAGATGCATTAAAGGTGAGAGACACTGTTTTTAGGGCTTTTAGGGAGTTTATGAGAAAAGAATTAAACGCTTATGAAACGCAAGGCGCAATGTTTGTTTCAGGAATGGTTGAAGGCGGCTCGACGTTATTTGAAGTGCCCTATTTTGGAAAGAAGATATACCTTACACAAAGCTCGCAGTTTTACCTAGAAGCTGTTATGTATTCCTTAGGAAATGTTTATACAATAGCGCCTAGCTTCCGTGCAGAAAAGAGCAAAACAACCAGGCATCTCACTGAGTTTTGGCATGCTGAGGGAGAATTCCCTTGGATAGGCCTTAAAGAGCTTTTAGATATAGAGGAGAACATGGTTCGCTATATGGTTAGTGCTGTACTTGAAGAGAATGAAAAGGAACTTAAGGCACTAGGCAGAGACCCAAAGACACTTGAGCCAAGCGCTTATAAGAAATATGACAGAATGCGTTATGAAGAAGTTCTTAAAATAGTGCAAAAAAGGTTTCCACACCTCAAAGGAGCTACCGACTTCGGCGAAAAAGAGGAGAGGGAAATTACAAAGGACCGGAAAGTGCCGCTTCTCGTGACACATTATCCTAGAGAGCTTAAGCCATTTTACCACCGCCTAGATCCGGAAGATGATAAGCATGTTCTTTGCTGCGATGTGCTTGCTCCAGAGGGCTATGGTGAAATAATTGGCTCTGGCGAACGCATTTGGGAGCTTAAGGAAATGCTGCAGAGGATGAAGGAAGAAGGCCTTAATCCAGAGCAATACGCCTGGTATGTTGATTTGAGGCGTTATGGTTCAGTTCCGCATGCTGGCTTTGGTTTAGGCCTTGATAGGTTTACTGCATGGGTTACAAAAGCACAGCACATAAGGGATGTCGTGCCTTTCCCCAGGACATTAAACAGGTTTTATCCTTAATTTAATGGGCATGGGCAGATTTGAACTGCCGACCTCCCGGTTATCAGCCGGGTGCTCCAGCCAAGCTAAGCTACATGCCCAAAAAGCTTTTTTTGCGCAATAAATTAATGCAGAATATCCTTTAAAAATAGTTATTTTTACATTTTTAAAGTTTTATAACATGACCATTTATATTAAGATCGTTGCAAAAAATAGGTTAGTAATATAAAATTGTTTGCTAATTCTTTTGGTTGCTGTTATGTTTTTAACTATATCAATTAAAATAAATTAAAAAGAAGGTGATTAGTTTGGTTTTGAATTTACCAATGGAAGACAACAAGAAGTTGATCAAAATAATAGAAAATTTAAAGAAAAGCCAAGAGATTGAGCAATACTGGGATTCTGCAAACATGATTGCAGTTAACCGCATGAACATAAATGACCATGGAAAGGTGCATGCTGCTATTGTGTCAAATGTTGCACTGCGACTTTTGCGAATATTAATGGATTCAGGTCTTGAGCCAGCAATGGTAAAAGACCACAAGATGACAAAGCATGATGCAGAAGTTGTTGTTGTTTTGGCTGGTCTTCTGCATGATGTAGGGCATGCTGTCCATAGGGAGAAGCACGCTGAGTTTAGCATAGTGCTTGCATCAGGGATTCTAGACAAGCTTCTGCCGGCTGCTTACGACACAAAAGAAGCAGTTATAGTAAAGGGCGAAGTGTTGCACGCAATAATATGCCACCATGTCGATTACACACCTTTAACACTTGAAGCTGGGTGCGTAAGGTTGGCTGATGCATTAGACGCAAAAGAAGGCCGTGCGAGGATTCCTTTCGAGAAGGGTCGTGTTTCAATCCACTCGGTAAGCGCAATGGCGATAAAAGACATAAAGATAAGCAAGGGCAAGAATGTGCCTGTTTCAATTGAGGTTGTAATGAAGAATTCCGCAGGAATATTCCAGGTCGATGAGCTAATTAAAGCAAAGTTAAATAACTCAGGCCTTGAGGAATATGTTGAGATAATTGCAAGGATTGAAGGCGAAGAAGAAAAAATCGTGAGAGAATTTAGGCTTTAGTTTGCTTGTGCCTAAACCGGTGTAACTTTGAGCTTACATTTTTTGGCCAAAAGTCCTCACGTTGAATCCTTGCAGATGCTTTAGTTTTTAGCCACCTATAACCAGTGGCTACCCTAGTTCTGAGTGGCAATCCACGGCTTCTTTTTATCTTTGCCATTAGTTCTGCCGCCAGTGACTTTTTCTTTGCTAGCCCAAGCTCAATAAGCTGCTTTCGCCCAGCTTCAAACCGCCTTAGCTGCATTTCGTAGTCGTGCATAGTTAGCGGTGGCTTAAAGTAGACCTTTGCACTGAAAACTTTTGCATAGCGTTCTTTTGGGGTTACTGCTTGTATGTATGCATCCTCTACAAGTATGTTATTTGGCATCTTCTTTGCGATTTCCAATGCATGGCTTCTGTTTATTCCATAAAGTGCTCCTGAGAGGTGCCCTGGCTTATTTTGAAGTGTTCTTTTCCTATATGCTGCATTAATTTCCCTCATGCGCGGGTCTTTAGCTTCATTTGCTCCAAAAGGTATTGCAAAGCCGCCAACAAGCATCAGCTGAGGCCTTTTTCTGAAAGCATCCCTTATTCTTTCCAATGCCCTATGGTGAACTATGACATCAGCATCAACGAAAAAGATCTCAGAAGCATGTGGGCTTGAGCTATGCACTATTTTTTTCCATGCCAATGCCTTGCTTTTTTCTTTTATCTCTATTAGCTTAATTTCAGGATGTTCTTTTGAGAGTTGTCGCACAATAGATGCAGTATTATCAGTGCAGCCATTTGCACATATTATTATCTCTCTCATTTGCGGCGGGGTTTCTTTCCAAAGCGTCTGCCTGAAAATGTGCTCAAGAGTTTTCACTATGCTCTCTTCTTCATTGTGAGCGCATATGCCAATAGAAAGCA
>JAWALG010000030.1:0-11291 GCA_038886995.1 Candidatus Iainarchaeum sp. | reverse complement strand
TGTATGTGCTCTCTGTGCTTGGTGATTTTACATAAATGTAAACGGAGGTCATTACTGCATCGCTATCTGGATCGGTTACTGTTGCTGTTATTATATTGCTCTGATTTCTTGTAAGATTTCCAGAGGTTATCTGCACGGTTGGCCTGGAAGCAGCAATTGTAAGCGGAAGGGACAAAACTGACAACATAAATAAAGATAAAATCAATATGCCAAGCTCATGAATTAGTTTGCCCGGCTTATAAGCCATAAAAACACCTTTTTGGTTATAAATATATGAAAAGCATATATATATTTTTAATGTTTTTTAAATGAAACACTCATCCAAGACCTAAGCGCCTTAACATATCGTCCCTCAAAGCGTTTCTCTCCTCTTGCTCCGCAAAAACATCTTCGCGACCAAGCAGCACATCTTCAGAATATCCAGTTTCTGCTGAATAGCCCCGTATAAAATCCCTGAGCTCCGCTTCACTATAAGGTTTTACTCCAAACCTTGGGGACTGTAAAGATTCCATAAGCAACCCCACGTCATATGATGCCTCATGTGGTTTGGCTCTTCTGTTAAGAACAGCGGCAAGCTCAAAATCCAAAAAAATGAATTTTGGCGCATATGGATTGCGGTTCCAAAGTATATTTTCAGGATCAAGGTCGTAGTGTATTATTCCTGCATTGTGCATTTGTCCAACGGCACGCCCTAAAGCTTCAAGAAAACAATAAGAAAGGGCTTCACGACCCAAGCCAGTATGCGCTAAGGTTTCATATCCTTTTGGCATAACAGTGTAAAGAACTGCAAGGTTTCTTTTCCTCGAAATAACACCCCTTACAAATTCAACCACTGGCACATGCCTTTTTGAGGCCTCTATTAATGCAGATGCTTCATTAAGAAGTGATTGTGCCCTATCTGGCACATCAATGTATGTTTTCCTTGCCATAGAAAGGCCTTTTACAACCGCTTTATAGACAGTATTTCTCGCAATTGTGCCATCGCGCGTTATTTGGCCTTTTACCACAATTGGCTCAAGCTTTCTGCCAAGGCGCATTGCAACTGGCGAGGCAAACCTTTTGTATGAAGCATTGTATAGAACGATTGACCCCTTAAAACTTTTGCTTATAATAGAACCATTCCTTATTGCTTCAGAAATTATTCTCCTGCTTCTGCGCCTTTGTTCATAGAGGCGCCTGTTTGATGCATCCCTAAGCCATGCTTTAAGAAAGCCAATCCTTTCTGCTGGCTTCATTGAGGAAAGTTTTTTTCTTAGCTCAATTGCTTCAATCACAGCAGCTGATTGCGGCCCCAACTCCATTGCTTTTCTTGAGGCGGTTGTCCTTTTCTTTACCCTTTGCGCCCTAACAGAAAAGGCAGGGCTTACCCTAAGCGCTTTTTTTCCTTTTTCAACACGATGCATCTTAGGCCTTTTTGGAGAAGGCATACATAAATTATGCGTTGCCTTATTTTAATTTTTTGGTAAAATATTTCTATATGAAAAAAGGAAAATTCAGCAAAAAGCAATTATTAATTTATCTCTCAGTAGCATTGTTCTTGGCTATTTTGCTTTTTGGCCTTTTTATGCTAACTAATAAAGCCCATAGAAAAGTGCCTTTGGGCGTGCCTTTCGAACTTAAGGCAGGCGAAGAGGCCTTTATCGAAGAAAAAGGAATTCTCCTGAAATTTGTTAAGGTAACTTCCGACTCGAGATGCCCAAAAGGCGTGCAATGCGTTTGGGCTGGAAAGGTTTCTATTTTTATAGAAATATCAAAAGGCAACATGAAGGATCTGTTTGAGCTTTCACTCGAGCCAGGCAATGAAAATTCTTCAAAAAAGGCCTTCGAAGGCCTTGAAATAAAGCTTCTTGAAGTTAAGCCATATCCTGAAGCTGGAAAAGAAGTGGGGGATTCGGACTATTCGGCATCTTTTATTGTATCTAAAATTAAGTGAAACTGTGGTTCAAGGCATAACCAAATCTTTTTTAAACACTTGCAGGGAACTAATATTCAAGGGGGCCTGATTATGAAGCTTTTTCTTGATAGCGCAGATGTAAATGAAATAAAAGAAGCTGTTTCTCTTGGCGTTATAAGCGGTGTAACCACAAACCCAACTTTAATGCATAAGGCAGGCGCAGATTACGAAACAACGCTTGAGCAAATCTGCGACATTGTAAAAGGCCCTGTGAGCGCTGAGGTTTTGGCTCAGGACTCAAAAGGAATGGTTAAGGAAGCATTAAAGCTTAGCGAAATTGACAAGAACATAAATGTTAAAATTCCAATATGCACAGAAGGCCTAAAAGCAATAAAGCAATTGCGTGAACACGGGATTAAAACTAATTGCACACTAGTATTTAGCCCAAATCAGGCCTTATTGGCAGCAAAGGCAGGTGCAAACTATGTAAGCGTTTTTGTTGGTCGCTTAGATGACATAGGCAAAGAAGGAATGCATGTTGTTGCTGACACTGTGGAGATATTCAAAAATTATGGCCTAAAATCAGAGGTAATAGTTGCAAGCGTAAGGCACCCAATGCATGTTACTCAAGCAGCCATACTCGGCGCAGACATTGCAACTGTACCTTTTGCTGTTTTGCAGAAAATGATTGAGCATGCACTCACAGAAAAAGGAATAAAGCTATTTGCAGAAGATGCGCAAAAAAGTGGCCTGAAAATATAGCTTTACTTGCCCGTGGTAGTTAAATGAACAACCTAAAAGCCAGCGGGAAGAAGATAAAAGAGCTTGAAGCGATTTCAAGAAAGATACGCGTCCTTTCGCTTAAGATGATCACGCAAGCAGAGTCGGGCCATCCTGGCGGCTCTTTAAGCTGCGCTGACATTGTTGCTGTTTTGTACTTTCACAAGATGCGATTTGATCCTAAGAATCTCTCGTGGCCCGAAAGGGATCGCTTTGTGATGAGCAAAGGACATGCCTGCCCTGCGCAGTATGCTGCTCTACACCTGCTTGGTGTAATCCCTGAAAAAGAACTCATGCGTTTAAGGCAGGTGGGTTCAGTACTCCAAGGCCATCCTGACAGGAAAACTCCTGGCATAGAAACTATAAGCGGCACCTTAGGCCAGGGCTTTAGCGTTGCGTGTGGCATTGCGCTTAGTGGAAAGATTGATAAAGCAAAGTATAAAGTGTATGCACTTCTTGGCGATGGTGAAGTCCAAGAAGGCCTTGTCTGGGAAGCTGCAATGTTTGCGGGACACCACAAGCTTAACAATTTGGTTGCGATAGTTGACCATAACAAATGCCAAAACGATGGCTACATAAAAGATATCCTTGACATTGCGCCATTAGCTGAGAAATTCAAGGCATTTAATTGGAATGTCAAGGAAATAGATGGCCACAATATTGGAGAAATAATTAATGCATTGGATGAGGCCGACAAGAGTGATAGGCCTTTTGCAATTATTGCACACACAGTAAAAGGTAAAGGAGTTTCCTTCATTGAGAATAAACCCGAGTGGCACGGAAAAGCACTCAACAAAGAGCAGCTTGAAGCAGCTCTTAAAGAGTTAGGAGAATGAAATAAATGGAAAAACTAAGAGATGTATTTGATAAAGTTGAACCAACCCGCAATGGTTATGGTAAAGCATTGGAAAAACTTTCCCAAAGCAGAAAAGATATTGTTGTTATTGACGCAGACCTTGCTGAAAGCACACGCAGCATAATGTTTAGAAAGCATGCTCCGGATAGATTTTTTTATTCTGGCATCTGTGAGCAGAATGCTGTTGGCCTTGCCGCAGGCCTTTCTCTTTCAGGCAAAAGCGTTTTTGTTTCTAGCTTCGCAATTTTTTTAACAGGTAGAGCTTGGGAAGTGATAAGGCAAAGTGTCTGCTACAACAATGTTCCAGTGAAAATAGTTGGTTCGCATGCTGGCATCCTCACTGGAAAAGATGGGCCAACTGCGCAAGCAACAGAAGACATTGCAATAATGCGCATTTTGCCAAGAATGAACATAATAGTGCCCGCTGACTCAATTGAAGCAGAGCATGCAACCCTTTTCTTAGCAGATTTTAAAGAGCCTTGTTACTTACGCACAAACCGCGAAGCCACTCCAGTGATTTTTGAAGAGCAAAGCTACGAGTTTGAGTTTGGAAAAGCATCTTTGCTTTGCGAAGGCAACGACGCAACAATAATTGCTTGCGGTGCCCTTGTGCCTATTGCAATAGAAGCCTCAAGAGAGCTTGCAAAAGAAGGTTTCGGCCTTAGAGTTATAAACATGCACACAATAAAGCCAATTGACAGAAAAGCCATAGTCAAAGCAGCAAAGGAAACAAATGCAATAATAACTGCAGAAGATCATCAAATCACAGGCGGCCTTGGAAGCGCTGTTGCTGAGGTGCTTGCTGAGGAAAAAATTTGCATTCCTTTCGAAAGAATAGGTCTTAACGGCTTTGCAGAAAGCGGCTCGCCAAAAGACCTTTACGAAAAGTATGGGTTGAGCAAGGAGAAAGTCATTGAAAGAGTAGAAGAAATGCTCAAAAGGCAGCCCTATACAACATAAATAACATTTATATAACATATGCCGCAAATATTATATTTAACACATGCGTAACAATTTGTTATTTATTAGTAACAATTGGTGATTATTATGTTACAGCAAAGGTTAAAGCACGCGCCAACACTAAACACTGTGCTTATGGTAGAAAATGCGCTGAAAAACTCAGAAAAAAGCGCAATTAAAGTTTCCGAGTTAAAAAAGATGCTTCCCAAGAAAATAAACCACAATACTCTGAAAACCGTTCTTGAGTATTTAGAGGAGAGCAACAAGATTGCAGTAAGCATAAAGGGGATAACATGGATCCACAACCAGAACCCAAAGCTAAGAAAAGCTATTTCAGAAGGCCTTGAGTTATGAAAATTGTAAGGGTAATTTTCTCACCTGAAGCGGAAGAAGTTTATAAATACCTTAATGCCAAAGCACCTTACTCTAAGGTTGAAAGATCAATTTTCAACGCTTTAAATAGAAAAATCGAATTGATAAAAGCGAATTTTCATTATGGAAACCCAATTGCCAAAAACCTCATTCCGGAAGAGTACAAGAAAAAATATGGGGTCACAAACTTGTTTAGGGTGGAATTGCCACACCATTGGAGAATGCTGTACACCTTAACAGAAGGAGAAGCACAGATAGAAATAATTGCTTTTATTCTTGATGTCATAGAGCACAAAAAATACGACAAGAAGTTTGGTTATTCGTAATGGGTTTTTGAGTATGAACAAAAAAATATCAATTGCTCCAAGCATATTGAGCGCTGATTTTGGCAAGCTTAACGATGAGATTGCCTCTGTTGAGAAATATGCTGACCTTATCCATTGCGATGTCATGGACGGTTGCTTTGTGCCGAACATAACTTTTGGAAATGAGGTTATAAAAAACATAAAATGCTCAAAGCCATTAGATGTTCATCTGATGATTGAGAGGCCTGAGAAGCACATTGAAGCGTTTGCTAAATGTAATCCACAAGTAAAGATGCTTTCATTTCATTTGGAGGCAACTAAGGAAGCCAAAGAGATCATAGAAAAGATTCATAGTTTTGGGATTAAGGCAGGCGTGGCAATAAAACCGAAAACTTCTGCTGAGGCTGTTTTTCCTTATCTGAAAAAGCTTGATTTTGTGCTTGTGATGACTGTTGAACCTGGCTTTGGCGGACAAAAATTCATTATGGAAATGCTGCCTAAAATTGAGGCCATAAGAAAAAAAGCACATGAAATAGATATCGGAGTTGATGGCGGCGTAAATGAACAAACAGCGCCTCTTGCAGTAAAAGCTGGCGCAAACATACTTGTTGCTGGTTCGGCTGTCTTTGCACAAAAAGATAGGAAGGAAGCTATTTCTCGTATAAGGAAGGCTGCAAAATAAACTGATTTTATATGCAAAAAAATAAATAGCAGTTTAATCATACTTTAAGTGGTGATATTTTTGAAGCCCAGCCTTTTTAAAAGATCATTTTTGATACCCTTGGCTTTTTTTATTTTGATAGCTCCGGTGAGCGTCTTTGCTGATTGCCTTTATGCAGGCCAAATAGTTCCAAACCTTGGGATGGTAGACATTGATTGTGTTATGCTTCACGATACAAACCTTGAATACATAGAAAAGTGCGGAAAGCTTGTTTGCAAAGGCACTGAGCTTTACTTTGCAAACGAGAGGACTTTGCTTAACACAGGTATAAGCAGGGTTTTTACCTGTGACTCTGAAATTCCATATGGACGGTCTCATCCATGGCATTTTCAAACAGCTGTGGCTGATGCAGTTTACAGCAGCACAGAAACATGTCGTGGATCAGCAATAGAGGTTACTTTGCCAAAGCAGTTTTCTATAGTTTGCATTGATGGTTCAGTAAGGACCGGATATCCAACTTTCTTTGTTGGTGTGCGCGATGGAACTAAAGTAACTGTATTAGGGCACAATTGCAAAGGTGGCTTTAACTCAAAGCAGTGCAATACCCTTTTTGAACAGGGCGCTAACGCAACTGTAATTATTCCTTCTGTTCCATTAGATCAAAAGACAATTGATGTCTTTGCTGCAATGCAGACAAAATATGATTACTCCATTACAGATGCACACCTTCCTTTTGGAATAATACAAGGCGGCTGGCAGACAATAAAATTGCTTGATCCCGAGTTCAGCTTCTCAATTGATAAGCCACAATATTGTGTTGGTGAGTCGCTTACAGCTTCAGGAAAATCAGTTTGCTGTGGCGATGTTGGAAATAAAGTTACAATAGAGATAAAGAACTCTAGCAACAATGTTGTAAAGAGTTTTGAAGCAACAATTGATGCAAACTGGAGCTATAGCGCTACAACTTCTTTATCAGGCCTTGCATTTGGGAATTATACAGCAGAAGCTAAAGCGCCACTAAGTTCACAAGGAACTGGCTGCAAAAAGAGCGTGTCTTTCCAGATAAGGAACTTTGATTTCAGTTTGGGCACATCAAGCGCAACCATAGCAAGTGGCGGATCTTTTAAGGTTTCTGGCTACAGCACTTGCTGTGCAAAGCCAGGCGAAAAGGTTAGAATTGAGCTGAAAAAAGATGGTAACACTATTGTTACAGCAGATGCGGACATTGCAAGCAATGGCTTTTACGAAAAAAACATAACGCTGCCTGCTGGTGTCCTTGGCGAGATTGAAGTAATTGCAAGCACCCTTAGCACACAAACAGAATGCAGAAAGCAGACAAAAATAGTTGCATATTACCCTGAAAAAATAACGAAACTAGTTGCTGAAAACCTAAAAACGGGTGAGAAAACAAAGGCCTTAGTGGAATGCTCTGCAGACATGCCTATAAAGCTTAAAGTTTACCGTGGCGAGAATGAACTCTTGGCAGAGCAGGCGTACACATGCAACTCTGGCTATATTGAATTTGGGCCTGAGCTTGCAGAGGGAGTATACAAAGTTGAAGCAACTTCAGAGATTGCTTTTTGCCTTGACTGCAGAAGCGAAAAATATTTCTCAGTAATGCGACCTTCTCGCGAGGTCTATGCTGATGAAAGCCATATTTTGCTTCTGATTGGCTGTGCGATTGCTGCGCTTTTTATTGCATCTGGAAAGAAGGTGAGAAAATGAAACACATAATTTCTTTAACTTTCCTTTTGCTTTTTTCTTGCTTTTCGTTTGCGGCCTGGGAAGCTGAGTTTTTCTGGAATGGGCAAATTTTGGTGAAACCAGACAAGACAATTGCTAACGCTGGGGAAACCATTAACCTTTCTGTTAAGATGGATAACCTTTCAGAAATGCCTTTGCCTGACGCTTACCTTGTTTTTCAGCTTGTCCATGTTGCCGACACAAACGAATTCTTTTTCCATAGGGAAAATATAATTGCCGAGAAGGTCTCTGAGAGGTACTACCTCCGAGGTAGAGAATCTAAGACAGCGAATGTTGAATTGAAAATTCCTGAGCATGCGCCTTCGGGAAATTATAGGATTGACTCATACTTTAAAAATCCGCGCAGCTATGTTGTTGGTGTTCCGCATATTTTTGTTTATCCGTACTCTGTTTATCTTAAGGTAACCAACCCTGAACAAGAGAGAAATGTAAGGATAGATAGAAATAGCACTGTGATATGCGGCCCTCTTTCTGAACTGCAGTTTAAGTTGGACTGCTATTCTGGGCCTGTTGGGGTAATTGTTGAGCCAGACAAAGAGATCACCATAACAACAGTTGTAAAGAATAAGTCTGCTGTTACAGAAGAAAACCTAAAGTTGCGTGTTGTATTTTACCACTATGATGATTCACTGCAAGAAGCGACTGTGAAAGAATTCACAGTACCTATTGAAAGAATAAACGCAAATTCCTCCTGGAAAAAAGATGTAAAGGTTATTACTCCTTCAAAGCCAGGTGCTTATCCAATAAGGCTTGATGTTGTTGATTCAAAAGGCACTTTGCTTTCAACATTTAGGCACCGCGTTAATGTCTCTGGCCTAAGCTCGAGGTTTGTGTTTGCATATGCTGACAAAATTTATTATAAGAAAGGCGATAAGGCAAACATCACTGTGAAGTTTTTATCATCTTCTGACGCTAGGACTGAAGGTAAAGTAGATATTGAAGTTTATCTTATGAAAGCAGGCAAGAAGCTTTACAGTGCGAAGAAAACAATTGACCTTACGCAGCAAGTGCCGATAAGGACTGAGAACTTTTCCTTTGATATCACAGAAGATCTTTCTGATTTTGTACTTGGCGCTATATCCACAAATCACGACAACGCGGCAATGATACTTGACTCATACGAACAGGCCTATATCTACGATAGGTTTTCTCCTGCGCTTTCAGAGCTTGATCTTAAAACTTACAGTGATGCAATGTTTAGCAAAGAGTCAAGTTCTTTTGTGAAAGGTTCACCGATTTACATAAAAGTTAGTGCGATTGACGAAAAAGGCAGTGCAGTTAATACTGAGGGAAAAATATTTTTGGAATCATCTACAGCAAGCTTTGGGCCTTTTGACTTGAAAAACAATTCATATGTTTTTAATCAGACGCTGCAAGCAGGCGAGTATAAAGTTATTTGCGAAGCGCGAAATCTTAAAGTCGAAAAGAAGATTTTTGTCCAGGAAATTGCTGGGCTAATTACAAAGGTTTATGGTGACGAAAAGCTTACTGTTGAAAAGAATGAGTTCGCGCGTGGAGAACCAATCTACTTTGTGGTTTATGCTGACAGCATTTCCGCAACAAGGCAAGAAGTTCCAGTGCAGTACTTTGTTAGGGGTGAGGGCTTCAGCATAGGGCCTTTTGCCTTTATAGGAAGCACTGCTTTCAAGCAGAACTTGCCTGCTGGAAATTATGAGGCAGTGTTTTTCTCCGGCGATTTGGAGAGCAAGGTTAGCTTTTCAGTTACAGGTACAACTGGATCAGGGGCAATAACTTCTACGCCTAAACAAACACCTGGAAAAACACCAGGTGGTAGTGGAGCGGGCAAAGAAACACCTACGCAAGGAGGCACTGAAGAAGGCGCAGCTGAAGAGAAGCCAATGAGTGTTTTCGGCATACCTGTGTTCCTGATTGGTGGAATTTTGGCATTTGTTGTGATCTTGGGGATTGGCTTATACATAATAAAGAAGAAAAGGGAACACATAAAGTAAATGCTCTTTTTGGTGAGCTAGGGAAAAGCAACAAAAAGTTTAAAGGAAATGGGAATCTGCATTCTACACCCATACATAGTATTATAAATATTATTTAGAAGAAAATTAATTACGCTTTTAACTACACTTCGTTAAAAAAAGGGGGTTTGGGATATGTCTGAATTTAAAATAAAGAGGTTTATATGCCTTAATTTATTGGTTTTTTTGGTTTTTGGCTTGTTTGCTTTTTCTGGAGCTGTTGTTTGGACTGATAAGGATGACTATTCTCCTGGCGAAACAGTTATCATTTCAGGTTCTGGCTTTGAGCCAAATGCTGAACTTTTAGTAAAGGTGATAAGGCCTGATGGCTCAGTTGTCACAGGCGACGGAAGTTTCAGGCCTTGGCCCACAAGCTATGATTATGCTAAGGCCTCAGAAGAAGGCACATTTGAATTTAATTATGTCTTGAATGGAGTTTTAGGTGAATACACTGTTGAAGTAATAGATGTTGCAACATCAAATATTTTAGCAACAACAAGGTTTACAGATGCGCCAAAAGTTGGCTCTGTTGTTGTTGGAATCCAAAACCCAAACCCTGTAATTCAAGGTAATAGCGCAACTTATACTATAACTGTGAATAGAGGAAGCGGCTCTGGATCTTCTGGCACCTTCACTGCCAATTTATCAATAACAACAACGCTTCCAACAGGTGTAAGCTACTCATTCAATCCGAACCCGGTTGAGCTCGGACCCAAAGACGATTCAAAGACAGCAACTCTTACAATAACGACAAGCACAAGCACACCACCTGGAAGTTATAGCTTTACTGTAAAAGCAGCCACTAGTGCTTCTGACTATGCTGAAGGAAACGGTACTCTTAATGTTGCTTTGGCCCCAAAACAGGATCAAACAATAACAGTTACAACACATGCGCCTTCAAGCGCAGTTTATAACACAAGTTTTAATGTTGCTGCAACCGCAAGTTCTGGATTGCCTGTTGCGATAACAACAAGTGGTTCTTGCACTGGCTCTGGTTCTGGATCAGCAGTAATAACAATGACAAGCGGCATTGGAACCTGCACTGTGCATTACAACCAAGCAGGCAATGAAAATTACAATCCTGCACCCGAAGTAACTGAAAATGTGAGTGCACAAAAGGCGGATAGAACCTGCACATTAGCAACAAACAAAGGGTGGACAAGAACATATGATGGTGAAGCATCAGAAACAACCTGCAGCGTCTCTGCGGGAAGTGACGATGGCACAATGGTTTTCACAAGAAATTCAGTAAATGTTTCTAGCCCAGACAGCATAACAAATGCTGGCACTTATGAGTATTCGTGCCAGTGGACTGGCGGTACAAATTATAACGATTGCCCAGTACAAACAAACACGTTAACAATAAACAAAGCAGATCCTACTTGCAATATTACGGGTTGGACGGGAACATATGATGGTGATCCACACGGAGCGTCAGGATCTTGTACTGGTGTGAAAGGTGAGACACTTGCAGGGCTTGATTTAGGTGCAACATTCACAAATGTTCCAGGAGGCACAGCAAATTGGACTTTCACAGATGTTACAGGAAACTACAATGATGATAGTGGATCTGTTGAAATTGTGATAAACAAAGCAGATCCTACTTGCAATATTACGGGTTGGACGGGAACATATGATGGTGATCCACACGGAGCGTCAGGATCTTGTACTGGTGTGAAAGGTGAGACACTTGCAGGGCTTGATTTAGGTG
>JAWALG010000029.1:0-12490 GCA_038886995.1 Candidatus Iainarchaeum sp. | reverse complement strand
ACATTCTGGGATTTCAACACAATTGTTATGTGTTTGTTCCATACAGGCAAAGCCCCATTTGAAAACATAATGATTTCAGGCCATGGCCTTGATAGGCATGGGCGCAAGATGAGCAAAAGCAAAGGCAATGTCGTGTTGCCTCTGGACATAATAAAAAAATATTCAGCAGATGCGCTGCGTTTTTGGGCTTCAAGCGTGAAACTTGGTGAAGACCTCAACTTTAAAGAAGAAGACCTGCAGGTTGGTATGAGAAACGCAACAAAGCTCTGGAACACAGCAAGGTTCGCATCTATGCACTTAAAAGGAAAGCCAAAAAAACCGAAGAAATTGCACATTGTCGATTCATGGCTTATGCAGGAATTAAATGAAGTAATAGTTGGCGCCACAAAAGCTTTCGAATCTTATGAGTACAGCAAGGCGAAAGCAATTGTAGAAAACTTTTTTTGGAACACATTTTGCGACTATTACCTTGAAATGGTAAAATACCGGCTTTACTCAGGCAAAGGCAAGGACTCAGCTCTTTGGACTCTTTACAATGCTTTGCTTTCTCAGATTAAGCTATTCGCACCTTTCATGCCTTTCATAACTGAAGAAATGTATCAGAAGCTGTTCAGTGCTTCAGAAGAGCCAAAGAGCATCCACTTAAGCAGATGGCCTGAGCCATACAAAAAAATTAAGAGCAAAAGCGCAATTGAGGCAGGCCAGGCAGCTGTTGAATGCATTTCAGCAATACGCAAGCTAAAGAAGCAAAAGAATCTCTCACTTGCGCATGAACTTGAAAATGTTACAGTATACCATCCAAAGGTGAACATTGCAAAGAAAGCAGAGCAGGATATAAAAGAAACAATGCGTGTTAAAAATATTGTTTTCAAAAAGGGCAGTGAGGTCCTTGCAGCCTGAAAAAGAAAAGAAGACAGTTGCCTTAAACTTTACAGATTCAGAAAAAAATGCAATAAAGGCCTTCTTCAGTAAGTATCCTGAAAAGCCAACAACTGCCTATTTTGAAGAAAAGCGCTGGCTTGTTAATAATTGTACTGTAACTCTTTATACCTCAGGCAAACTTGTTGTGCAGGGCAACAACTGCGAAAATATAAGCAAGATGCTTCTCAAGGAGCTGTTGCCAAAGCAGGAGCTTGTTCTTGGGATTGATGAAACAGGCCGTGGAGAAAAAACAGGTGCATTTATAATCTGTGGAGTACTTGCTGACAATAGCAAAATGCGCGAGCTTAGGGATAGCAAGAAGCTGGATTTGAGCAAGATAGATGAAAAGGCAAAAATTGCACAAAAAAATTCTATGGCAACGGTTGTGCTTACATGCTCGCCAGAATTTATAGATTTGGTGCGTAAAAATGGTTACACGCTCAATGAGTTGCAAAAGCGTTTTCTAAATATGGCGCCACAGCTTTTCACAGGTCTTGGCTTTGAGTTTAGCACAAAAGCAGACGGTGGGCTTATTAATGGTGTTAATAACGTTGAGTTTATCATAAAAGGCGATGACTTATGTGCCACAATAGGCGCTGCCAGCATAATTGCAAAAAGCATTAGAGAAAATTTCCCAAACAAGTCAGAGCGCAAGACATGGAATTCAAAGATAGAGAATTAAAGATTAGGCCTTCCTTCCGCGGAATATTAATTCCCTTATCTTATCATCAATCTCTGTTTTTTCACTTTTTTTTGATTTGCTTCTGTTTTTGCTCTTAAGGTAATCCTTCATTGCCTCTATTGTTATGAGCGATTCCCTGCGAAAGTCCTCTAAGCGCTCAATCTTCTTGTAAATATCTTCGCCTATTACTGAAGAGCCATTCTTCATAAGGGCGTTTTCAATCCTGTTTATCCTCTGGAATGCATATTCTATTCGCGATGCATTTTTGTCAAGCTTATGCTCTATTGCTTTTAGGCATCTTTTTATCTCAGTCAGCTCGCTCGCTTCATTTTTTTCACCGAACTGTATTATTGAGCTAAGGTTTGCGCTTGTGAGCTTTATCGGTTCTTCATGCACTTCTTCTGCGCTTTCCGGCCTGCGCAAAAAGTAAAGGAAAGCATTTGCGCCTATAAGCATGACAATTATGGCTGCTAAAGCAATTGTTATCATAGAATTACCTATTTATTCTTTGTAGTGAATATTTTAAATGTTTTTTGTGGAAGTATTAAGAACAGCATGCAAAAGCATAACAAAAACCGCAGCTATCTTTTAGCAGTTTTATGCATCTTGATTGTTGCATCTGTGTTGGTGTTTTATTTTTATCCGACTTCTGATCCCAACAAGTTGTCTGAGCAAAAGGAAAAAGGCGTGAATGAAAAAAAGCAGAATGCTACTGAAACTAAGAATGTTATATTCCTTGTGCTTGATGGTGTTGGCTCAAAATACCTGCAAAGCTTTGACCCAACGCCTTTAAGCTACAATGGTGTTTCTGTTGAGAAAGCAGAATTGCAAAACTTTTTTGGCCTTGCTTCTGCATTTGCAGAAGTAGAGCAGCCATTTCCGGAAACAACATCGGCACATTCTTTATACTATATTGCTGGTGACTGCGGCCGCGAGTGGGGAAACATAAAGGAGTGTGTTGATGATGGCGGCCTTACAACAATCTGTGATTTTTATCGCTCGCAGGGATATGTTTGCATTATGGTAAGTGAAGCCGGTGATTTTAAAGAAGCCCGCTCGGAATTTGATGTCGTGCTCTACGACTATAACTTTTGGGATTTCCAAGTTGAGCTCAACAGCAATAGCAAAGAGGCCTCTGAAATTGCCTCTTTCTTAGAGAAACGCAAGATACTTGCTGATTCAAAAAAATCAGAAGCAGGTCTTGACGGGAACTCTTACATTGAATACTCAAATTTCATAATTGAAACAGACGCACTTCTTATAAGCTTCATAAAGGAGAATTTGCCTTATGCAAAATTTTTCCTTTTCTCTAATGCAAAGGGCACAGACCTTTGCGGCCATCGCCTTGGGGTTGAGAGCTATGTTGCTTGCATCGAAGGTCTTAACTTAGAGCTTCAAAAGCTTGCTCTTTTGAGGGACGAAAATACAGCGCTTTTTGTAACTGCCGACCATGGCATGGCATTTGATTGCTTGACATGCAAAGGGTACCATGCCAAAGACCAAAAAAGCAGCTTTGCAATACAAATTCCTCTTATATTTGTTGGAACCGAAAAGTTTCATCTGCACAATGGGACTGCTTATGATATAATGCCAACAGTTTTTTCGGTAAGCGGTTTTGATTACGCATGTAGCAGCATGCGTTATTGCAAAGGTAGCTCATTGGTTGTAAGAGGTGAAGGTAGTTAGGATAATTATTTTTGGTTCTTGAATTAATGGGTGATAGTATGATCATCGCAATTGGCACAAAAAACCCTACAAAGATTGAGGCAGTTAAATCTGCATTCAAAAAGATTTGGCCAGAAGCAAAATTTTTTAGCATAGAGGTAGACTCAGGAGTTGGCGAACAGCCAAATGGCGATGAAGAAGCAATAAGAGGCGCATTGAATAGGGCAAAAAAAGCCATTAAAGAGGCAAATGCTGACTTTGGGGTTGGCCTCGAAGGAACAACTGTTGAAACCAAGCACGGAATGTTTCTTTGCGGTTGGGTTGTAGTGGTCGATAGCAATGGCAAGTTAGGCCTTGGCTGTACCTCAAAGATACTGCTTCCAGAAAAAATTGCCAAAGAGGTTCGCTTAGGGAAGGAGCTTGGGCCAATAATGGACAAAATCTCTGGCGAGAAAAATGTAAAGAAGAAAAAAGGCGCAGTTGGAATACTTACAAAAGGCCATGTAACAAGAAAGCAGGCCTTTGAGCAAGCAGTGCTCCTTGCCCTGTCTCGGTTTATATGCAAAGAGCATTATGATTAGCTGTGGTAAGCAAAATAGCTTTTTTTAACATTTTTTGTTGCTAATTTCTTTATGCCAACAAATGTTACTGTTGAGTATGCTCTTGCTCAGAGGAAATACGAAGAAGCCAAAACACCTGAAGAAAAACTCCAAGCGCTTCTTGAAATGCAAAGACACGCGCCAGACCATAAAGGCGCAGAGAACCTTCGCGCTGAGATAAGCAGAAAGATACGAATGATGCGCGAGAGGATAGAAAAACAAGAAGAGCAGCGCAAAAAGGCATCAGGGCATGCTGTCGGGATTAAAAAGGAAGGGATTGCTCAAGTTGCCCTTGTTGGTATGCCAAATTCTGGCAAGAGCACCATTCTTAAGGCGCTTACCGGGGTTGATGTGGAAATAGCGCCCTATCCTTTCACCACGAAAGAACCAGTAGTTGGAATGATGGACTACAAAAAGGCCCAAATACAAATTGTTGAGATCCCAGCCCTAGTTGAAGGCAGTAGCGAGGGAAAAGCGCGCGGCACAGAAATGCTTGGGCTGATAAGGAATGCTGACCTTATTGTTCTTGTAATAGACGCTGCCAATGCATCTTTTGAATACAAGGTTTTGATTGATGAGCTCAAAAAGGCAGACATATTGCTCAACATTGAAAGGCCAAAAGTTGAGATAAAAAAATCTGAATTTCCTGGCATTTCAATTGTTGGAGAAAAATTTTTGCTGATGCCAAAAAAGGAGCTTGAGGATTTCCTAAAAGCAAGAGGTTTTCACAATAATCTCACCGTTATAATCTCTGAACCAACCGATTATAAAAAAATAGAACTTGCACTCAACAAGCGTGTTTCATATAAAAAAGCCGTTGCTATTGTAGTGGATAAGAATGGCAATGGGCAAATTCCACCTGAGGTTAGCAGTTCTATGAATGCCTTGCTTTTGAGTTCGATTGATGAGTCAAATATTCAGCAGATTAAAGATGCAATTTTTTCACCCTTGGGACTTATTTTAGTTCATACTAAAAAGCCGTCAGGTCCAATAGCAGAGAAACCGCTTGCTATGCCCGAGGGCTCTTCAGTCGAAGATGTTGCCAAGGTATTGCACAAGGACTTTTACAAAAATCTCAAGTATGCAAGAATTTGGGGTAGCACGAAATTTCCAGGGCAGAGGGTTTCAAAGGAATATATCCTAAAAAGCGGGGACATAATTGAAATTTACTGAGCATTCTGCTCCTTAATTTTTGTTTTAGCACTATCATCAACTATTTTGATACTGGACTTCCTTTTCATTGCTATATATACAATGATTATTAGTAGAATTATTGTAGTCATAACTAAAACATCAAAACCAACGTCCTGAACTTCAACAACAAGGTTTTTTTCCAGAAGATGTGTTCCCGAAGAGTCCTTAAAACTTATGGTTGCAGAAATTTTCTGCTGGCCAAGTGATTCTGGTAGAGAACTGAAATAGAAGCTTTTCCTAACAAGTTCACCGACGCCAATTGGGCTGATTTTTTGTTGCTTTTCTTTTATTTCCAGGCCTTCTGATATTTCAATAGATAACGAGATATCCTCTAAAACCTCACCATTGGATTTGTTTTTTATTTCAAGATCTAAGCGGTTATCTTCACCTTTACCCATGACTTGCTTTTTCAGTGACGCTTTGACTTCTATAGGGCTATCTGCAATGAATAGTCGCATTCCTGCATAATTTTCATACTCACCATCACCGTAGTAAACATTAAGCAGGTTTTCTCTTTGCCCTGCCTTTATCTTTTCAACAGGCTTCAACTTTACATAAATTTTTTTTATAGCTTTTGGAGCCAATGGATCAAGCTCTTCGATGAGCTCTGTTTTCTCGCCAAGGTTTTCTACAAGCACAAGGTTTCCACTTGTGCCAACTTTTAACACAGGGTTTTTTATTTCGCTATCACCTAAGTTCATTATCCTAATCTCGTATTGGCGTATTTCATCAATGTAAAGCCCTTTTTGTGGTAAATCGCCCTGAGGCACTATGTCCACAAGCATTCTGCTATGCAGATTAGCCACAAAAAATATGGTTGCTATTGAAATCAGAATTGCCCTACTTAATATCAACTTCCTCATACTCAGTGCCGCCTTTAGAGTAGAAAAGGCCTTTTTTCTTAGCATACCTCAAAAAAACTATTGCTGCAAAAAGAACAATCAAACCTATTATTGCCTTGTAAGCAATCTCTTTTGCTCCATTGTCATCTGTCTTTATCCACCCGTCATTATAAACTTTTATTGCATTTTCAATTGCCTTTTTAGCATATGTTGTTGCACCATCATAATCCTCCTTTGCAAGTGCGCTGTTTGCCCTGTTCCAGTTTGCTTTTAGCATAGTTAGCTCTTCCTGATTTACCCATTTGTCATAATACTCTTCTTTTGTAATTGTGTCATAAGCTTGCTTGAGTGTGAGTAACTTGTTCTCTGTCGCATTCCTTATTTTTTCATTCTCCTCAAACATTATGCGATATGCGTTGTCCCTTTTAATCCTTATCCCAACACTATCAGCAAAAGATAGTGAATTCTGGACGGCAGAGTTGAATATATTTTGAATATTTTCGCTGAAATGCATGCTTGTTGCGCTTAGGTACCATTGCTCTATTTTGGAGAATTCTTCAGGCATTTCTGATGCTTTCTGTAGTGACTTTTTTTCATCAACAGTTAGGTTTTGTGCATTTGCTATCTCTAACCGAAGCAGAGTCAGCAAGCTTGCGTATTCTTTTCTCATGTTTTGTATAATCTCAAGGCGGTCAAAGCATGCTATCATTTTCTCCTTTAGCTTTCTTTCATTGCCGGCTACTGGGCTGCTGAAAAAATCTGATTCAAATGAAACCGCATCCATCGCTGATGCCCTTAACTCATTCAGTTCAGACATCATATCATCGAGCATGCGCGATAGCGCCGATGTTTTTTCAGTGGCTGAGCTTGTGTTCATCACATCTGCAACTGTTTGGAGCTCATACTTTTCAGTTTCCATGGCCTGCACAATCTGTGGTATTTGTGCACTTTGTGCAACAAACCACACATAGCTTGGGTTGTCGCTTACCTTTTTTCTAAAATCGCTATATTGAGACAAAAAGTGAGCTGTCTGCATGAGGTTTTTTGCCTTTATAGTGTCTGTAATAACTTTTTCTTCGTACCTTTCGAGTGCTATGTAGCCAACAACTTGCTTATTTGCGCTTATCTGAAGCACATAATACTCTTTACCCTCAAGCGATATCTCATATATGTTGTTTATGCTTTCATTCTCCCTTAGTAAATAAGTTTGCTTTGCAACATACTGTGAAGGCTCGTATTCCGGGCTAAATGCTAGCTCTAAAAAGAGTATTGTCATCATTATGACAAATGTCAACTTTGACTTGTGAGGCATCTATTAATTTAATACTTCACCTATTAAAATTGTTTTCCTTTGTGCCTTTCTTAGAATTAATGCCAATCCTCGGAAAGTAATTTAATCTTTTGATTGCCTAAGTAGATAATGCAGGTTAGCGTAGTGCTTGTTGAACCAGAGTATGCAGAGAACATTGGCTATATTGCAAGAGCCATGGCCAACTTTGGCCTTAGGGAGCTTATCCTTATTAAGCCCAAAGCAGATATTAAGAGCCCCGGAGCAATAAGCAGGGCTATGCATGCAAGGCACATTATTGAAAGCGCCAAAATTTTTAACTCATTGCAAGAAGCGATTGATAATGCTGATTATTCTGTTGCAACAACAGCAATATCCTGCAAGGACAAAAAAATAGAAAGGAATGCTATAACACCTAAAGCGCTTGCTGAGAATTTCTGCAAGTCAAATGCAAAAATTGCAGTTGTCTTTGGCAGGGAGTCAAGCGGCCTTAAGAATGATGAGCTTTCAATGTGTGATTTTGTTGTTAACATACCTTCTAGCAAAGAATACAGGGCACTTACAATATCGCATGCCGCAGCAATTATTTTTTATGAGCTTTTCTGTAGCAAGCCAGTTAGTAAATTTGACAGCGCAGATGCCGAAACAAAAAAAGCCCTTATTAGTGCTTTTAGCAATTTGGCGAGCAAGATAGAAAGGATAAGAAACAAGGAAGTAACTGTTAAATCATTTAGGCATCTTGTTTCCAGGGCACTCGTAACCAAACGAGAGGCAAAAGCAGTAATTGGTGTTCTTGCTGAAGCAAATAAACTTCTAGAATCATCAAAACCAAAAGAGAAAAGTAGCGGCAAAGACAGAGGAAAATTCTGAAGCCGAACATCAAACCATGTTTTAAAAACTTAATTAAGCATTTTTGGATATGTAAACTTATAACAAGGTGATTTTTTGTCAAATAACAGGTTTTATTTGCTAATATTCTTTGTAGCAGTTCTGCTCGCCATAATTATTTCTGGCTGCTTTGAAAGCACACCGCCAACGCCAGAGCCAAAACCGACACAAACAACAACCCCTGTGCCAACCCAAGAAAACCCAGACAAAAACAAATATTTCTTGAAGTACTCCTTTGACCAAAATGATGTTCTTTTACATTATCTTTCTTTGGACACTACGCTGAATAATGAAAAGCTGCCACTTCAGGAGATGGAGACAGCAACATTTGCCGTAAACACTTACCCTGATCATACCCATGTTAAGATGATTATGCTTAAGGCCATAGCAACAGACAAAAATGGCACTGTGGATCTTTGCGGTGATATACCTTACAAGAGTAAGGTTTCAGATGCAAACATTTACTTTGATGGTAAGGTTGACTATGGCTGGACCTCAGCAACAAGCTTTTACTTGCCACAAAGAGAGCTTGCTGTTGGTGAAAGTTGGACTTTCGAGGGTGTAACATACAAATTGAAGGGCTCAAAAAAGCTAACACTTAAAGCCGGAACCTTTGATGTTGTGGAGATTGAGTTTTCTGGAAGGAAATCCACCCAGGATTTAGTTTTAGATACCAAAGGCACACTTTATTTCGACTATAAAAACAACCGCATAGCCAAGTACGTAAGGACCGAATCAGCGTATGGCTATGAAAGGAGAATAGAGCAAGAGCTTATTGGCGTAAGAAAGGGCTATGACCCAGATTTGCGCTGTGCTGTAGCAATGAACAATATAAGCATTTCTGAAAAATACAAAGCGGCCAAAAATTATAACGCTTATGGGCTTTTTGAGGACTCTCAAATATATGCACTTTCAGCAAAGTTTGACTTGGAAGGCAAAGACCTTAACGAAGATTATGCCCTTCTTTTGACAAACGTTCTTCAACTAATTCAAGAAAACTATGGTTCTTTGGGTGATAAAAACAAGCAGTACGCAACTTTGTACGACCTTGGAAAACTTCACTTATCACAATACGAAAAAGGGGTATCTTTGGGTAATATAAACGCTGCAAATTACTTTGCAGCCATGAAAATATTTAGGCAGCTTTCATCTTCTGAAACGCAATATGCTTCAATTGCAAAGGAGTCACTTTCAAAGCTTGAGAATGCTTCTTTCGGCAGTTTGCAGGCAAATGTTCTCCTATCAGACACGGGCGACTCTACAGGGGCAGTAAGTGCTTTTTATGATACCCAAAAAACAGTTTATGCTGCAGTTGAGTGGAATGGCTTTGTAGAATTGCCTCTTATAGGAAACAAGGGCAGTGATAAAATTGTTTTTTACAGCTTTAAGGATGGCTATTTGCCAGCTTTCATTGCAAGAGATGCTGATGAATTCATTATGAAGACATGGAAAATTGTCCTTGACAAGGCAAAAGATGAATCGAAAGGTGTTGTTGCGGGCTGTTGCATAACTGGCTCTAGCTTTGCTGAAGGCGCTGTTTTAAGGTTTGAAGGGCCTGAAACTAAGGAGTTAGATTGCAATCTGTTCTACAAAGCGTTACTTGTGCCCGGGACTTATTCTGTTTATGTTAATGGTGTTTTGAGCAATGAAGACATTTTGGTTGACGCTAATAAAACCAGAATTTTGCATATCACGACAGCGAGATGACCAAAAGACGTTTGAGTTAGTTAGAAAGTTATATAAACAGTAAATCCCAAAATTATATTCGTGGGGTCATGGGGTAACCAGGCAGCCCAGCAGGCTCCAGTCGATATTTTAAGGTGGATTGGAGCTCAGAGCGCAAGCAATGACGATGCACAGGTGAGAATGGGGCCAGCTACCTTTCGCCATTAAGTAAAAACAATATGTTTTTCTATTAATGGCGCTAGAAATAGCAAAGTCCAAAAGGCCTTTGCTGCGGTCCTATTGGGAGTCACCTGTTAGTGCGGGTTCAAATCCCGCTGACCCCACTTCTTTTTTTTCAGTAAAATGAGAAACAGGCAAAAAATTTCAGCTCAGTAAACTTTATTAATTAGAAACATATTAAAGATTTAGGAATATGTGGAGAAGAGCCATAATCTTAGCTATTGCTTTGCTTTTTGTTAGCCATGCTTTTGCACAGGCGATACCGCCAAAAATAATAGACCTCAACATATCCCCGAAAAAGTATTATTATGAAGAAGGGGAACTCATCTCATTATCAGCAGTTGTGATTTTGGATGACGCGGAGAAGGAAGACGCAAACTACGCATGGTCATTTGGGGATGGTACAAGCATATCAGGTGATTTTAACACAGTTTACCATGTTTTTTATATAAGTGATACAAAACTGAGTGAGCAGAAGTTCACAGTGGGCTTAACCCTTACTACGCCTAGCGGCTCTGATTCGAGGAGTACCACAATTAGTATCAGGCGCGGCCGAGCCAAAGTTGTTGTGCTTCATCCGCCGGATATCACATCCTTTAACAAAAAAGATGTTCCACTTAAGGCCTTTATTAGCGCGCTTGATAGTGCTGGAAACCCAATCAATGTCTACCTTAAAGATGTGAACATACTAATAGACAACAAGCCAGTACAAAAGGGCGCTATTAGTGACCAGGGATTTGAGATAACAATATCGCCTTCAAACGATTTTTCGCCAGTTGAGTTTCTTAATTTCAGCGCAATGCGTGGCACAACACCAGTAATCGCAAAGATACCTCTTTACTTCTCACCACTTGAGTTAAAGTTTGCATCGCATCCGTTAGAATCAAGGAAGTTCTATATTGCAGATAACCTTGGCAGGGTAACCTTTTGTTTGGCTTACCCTGATGGTTCAGCTGTTACTAGCGGGACCTTTTATGTTGAGCTTTTGAAAGATGGCGAAAAGTTAGCTAAGGAAAAGGCCTTTTATGACGGTAAATGTTTCTACTCTGATTTTAATTATGTTTTCACTATTCAAGACTATGAGAAAAAAGATAGCGCAGTTTCCCTGTCCTTTTTTGGCAAAGATTCTTATGGGAACACACTAAATGTTCCTGACCAGAACATAACAATATCTAAAGATAACCCCTCTTTTGATCTCACGCTTAAGAGGCCTTCGCCAGGCAGTCAAAATTTTTTTGGCTTTTTCCAGAACACAACATTTGAAGTACTTTTAAGAAACGAGACCGGTTTACCGAATCAAAATGTGGATGTTTTTTTAACAATCCCTGCCTTAGATTTAAACCAAAAAATGCGCTCTGAGGGCAACATGTTTGTAATCTCATTTGATGTTCCAAGAAGGGAGATCAGAAATGCTGAGGCAAAGGTGTATGCTTTTGCAGATATAAACGGCGTAACTTATGTTGATGTTGAATCCTTCAGAGTAACATTTACTGGTGCCCTTGCCATATCTTTTATTTATCCAGCAGAAAAAAAGAAGGTAACTCTTTCTGAAGACAACAAACTTTTGGTCAACATAAGGTATCCCGACGATTCTTTAGTCAATGTTGAAGATATTAAAGCAACACTCTACATAGACCAGAAAGCACAGGAAATAGTACTGAAAAAAGATTACAATAAAGGTTATTACTACTATGCTTTTCCAGAGAAATTTTTAGGTAAACATACGGTGAAATTAGAGCTGAAGGAACCATTCAGCGGCTCTTCTGAAATAAACGCAGAGATTGAAGAGCCATTAAACTTGTTGTTTGTTGGCTTTTCTCTAGCAATAGTCGCAGTTCTGATTGTTGGCGCCAACGTTATTCTGAAACGTATCAAACATAACAAAGAAAGCAAAAAGGCCCTTGTTAAGCGCCTTTCTGAGATCGAGTCAGAAATGCACACAACCCAGTCAGCCCTCTTTTCTAGAAGAATATCAATCGATGAGTACAAGAGCAGGATGCTGGTTCTTCAGAATGAAATGGATGCAATTGAGAAAGAGCTTAGTTCTGAAGGTGGGTCATTTTTTGGTAAATTGAAGACCATCATGCCAATTCGGAAAAAAGGACTGAAAAAAGAAACACCTGCGCCTATGCAAGAAACCCAGCAGATCGAAAAGCCCGTGGATAAGATACCTATAAATGATTACTATCAGCCGAAGCCGCAGATAGAACCCACTGCGCCAGTTAAGCAGCAGGTTATTGTTCCCGAATGGCCAAAACCACCGGTTTCAAGCTCAGGTGACCTTAATGTTCCAGAAGATGTTATTCCTCTTGTGCCAGAAAGGAGAGAAGTGCAGAAAGAAAAGCCGGTTTCTGCCAAACCACAAGCCAAAGTTAGTGCCTTAGATACAAAGACAAAAACACAAGCAGCACCACAAAATGAAACAACCAAACCAAAAGAGGAGATCCGTGACTTTGTAAAAAGAGCTGCAGTTTTTGCAGGTGGTGTTTCAAAGACCTCAGAAGAT
>JAWALG010000028.1:0-12498 GCA_038886995.1 Candidatus Iainarchaeum sp. | reverse complement strand
AGAGGGCTCAAAAGAGAGGCAATGGACTGTTGTAGAGGATGGTTCAAGAATCACCTACAACAGGGACAATGTCCAGGTAACATTTACTGTTATTTGTCATTCTTCAGCAACACGATTAAAGACCTATATCGAAGAGGATCTTCCAGAGATAAAAGTAGAGTGGATGGACGGCGGCTCATTTAGGTGCAGATGCCTTGATGACGAGTTATTCAGGGATCAACCATGTTGCTTAATAGTCCTTAGGTACTCTAGCTAAAAAGGGCTATAAAAAATGGCTAAAAAAAGCGCACCGGGTAAAAAAAGGGCTAGTAGTTTTTCGGGACACGATGAGAAAAAAGTTGGCAAGCAGCGATTAAAGAAGGAGCTGTTGGCTTCAGCAAAGTTTCTAATCTTGTTTCTAATTTATTTTTTTATTATTTCCATTATTTTTTATTTTCTGCCTTTGGAGATTTTTGAATTTTTAACAGCAAAGACAACAGCAACAGTCCTTGAAATTTTGGGCTATTCTGCTGAAGTTCTGTTTGGAGAACCTGCAAAGATTATTGTAAACTCAAAGCACAATATTGAGATAAGCTACTTATGCACAGGCCTTCTTGAAACCACACTAATTATAAGTGCAATTGCTGCTTCAGCCGGGATTAGCATTAAGAAAAGAGCCATTGGTGCTCTGGTTGGGGTTGCCTTTGTGAACGCCCTGAATATCCTCAGGATCGTTGCCACGATTGTTGCAATAGCAAATTTAAATGACATTGGCACAGTGGATTTTATACATAATGTGCTTTTCAGGGTAACTCTTTTTGTTGGGATTGCTCTTTATTATGCTGCTTGGTTTTTTATTTCAACAAGAGATTTTAGCTCGATAGCTGCCCTTAAGAGAATGCTCTTATTGGAAAAAAAACGCAGCAAAGGCAAAAAACAATAATTATATTAATAACAATAACATTTCTTATTCATAAATCAGCGATTGGAGTGTAAGAAATGATAATGGATAAGCTTGGCTCTATTTACGCAAACATAGAGGAAAAATGGTTTGAGTTGCTTAAAGCGCTGCAGGAAAAAGGCATTCCTGCATATAGCTATGCTGAATTTCTTGAGAACAGAGGCATACCCTCTTTGCCTTTTACAATAGCAGTCATAGTGCTTCTTTTGGTAATATTTTTCTCATTTGCAGGTGGTGGCGCTTACACAGATGTCAGCTTGACTATCATTGTCAGGGATGACGCTGGACAATCGCTAAGCGACGTTAAAATTGAAGTATACAACGAAGGCCAAACGCTGAAAAGCACAACTGTGGAAAGTGGATACAAATTAGAATTGAAGAGGATCAAAATTGGGTCAATGATATCCGCATCGGCTTCAAAAGCTGGCTATAGGAGCGCATCTGCTGAGAAAGAGGTAAATTCTAATAATTTAACCATAAACATTACGCTTAAAAGAGAAGCCAAGCTTGTCTCTGCAAAAGTTCGGCTTATTGATGAACTAACTTCAACTCTTGTCAGAAATGCAAGGTGCGAGGTTTCGTTTGACAGGAATACTTTGAATTTAGTGCGTGATGCTGATGGGCTTTTCATGGTAAATGTGCCTCAGAAAGCAGATGTTGTGCTAAAGTGCACGGCTGATGGATATGAAGATTTACAAGAAGCGATGCGGTTCGATGAAGGGGAAACTAAAGTAGTGAAGCTTAAGCCAAAAACAGTTGATGTGAATTTAAGTACGCTGCTGATAAGTGTATACGACGAAGAAACAAAAAATCTTGTCAAAGGGGTTAGCATTCGAATTATAAATTCCGCAACTGGTGTTACGATAACAGATATAAATTCTCAAAGCGGCGACCATACTGAGAAGATAAAGATAAACACCCAAGTAAGGATTATCATTGAAAAAGCTGGCTACTTAAGCTATGTTGAAGAGTTTACCATAAGGACAGCAGAAGTTGTGAAAAAGATATACTTAAAGAAAGGCGGTGCACAGCTTACAATAAATGTCACTTCAAAGGATGGCATCGTACAGGTAAATGCAGATGTTTCGCTTTATGACTCAAACTTGCAGCTTGTTTCCGCAAAGAAAACTGCTGTTTTGGGAAATGCTTCATTTGATGGTGTTGACCCAAACAAAGATTACTATGTTACTGCATATAAGGAGGGCTTTCTACCAGCATATGGAAGGATAAGTGCAGGAACCAAAAGCATGGATATTAAGCTTGAAAAGCCAACAGCGCAAAATTCGGCACTCGTGAGAATAACTGTAAGGAACAGCTCAGGCAACATTGCAAACAATGCCGCAGTTAAATATTATCGCATAGCAAATGAAATGAAGATTCCTGTGGGAATACCTGTAAGAAAAACAGGTCTTACTGGAACAATAATTGAAACACTGCCAGAGGGAACATTCCTTATAACAGCTGAAACTGAAATTGAATATGGTGAAAGGGAAATAGTAGTGATGGCTGGCATTGACCAACAGGTAGACATAAACCTTTCAAGAAAGCCAAACATTGTGGAACTGGTATTGCTTGACGAAAATGGTTTGCCTTTAAGGGGCGAAGTCACTGTAAAAAGCAAAAGCGGAAAGGTGCTCTTTACTGGCAATGTAAATGGCAGCGCAATCTTTGACAGTGAAATGAACGACAGTTTCCTTGTGAGTGTTAAAACACCAGATGGCAGAACATTTGAACAAGAGGTTAGGGTTGGTGCAAACAATGTTGCTGAGGTGCGCTTAGGGCCTGATAAAAAAGAACAAACAGATGGCGTAAAGCCAGCAATAGAGTTTACTGGAGTATTTGATGCCAGTGGCAAAAATATTGAGGGTGTGACTGCTGGCGAATTTGCATGGCTGCGCTTTAATGTCACTTTCCCTCAAGGAGAAAAAGCAGGAATTCATGTGAGAGTTGGCCCAGATAGTGTTGCTCTTGCTGATTCACAAGAGGTTGGCATTTTTGGCTTTGATGGAAATGTTAGCAGCTTCATGTATGGTAAAAGCTACCAGCCACCGCTTGCTGAACAAAGAGACCTTGCAAGCAGGGGCTCGGCAAATGAAAGAAACAAATGGCTTGAACTTTACTTTGACAAGGCGCCATCACAGGCAGTAATAGGGATAAAGGTAAAAACAGAAAACATAGGCAAGGAAAATGACTTTGAAGTGCATTATAGGGCGTGGAGCGAAATAGGCGCAAATGTGTTTAGAGATCCTGAAGATAGCACTCTTAAAAATGAAAAAACGAGCAATGCTAAGCAGGCACTTTACGCAGAAACAAAGGTTGCAAGAGTGCGCATACTGGAAGGAAAGGCAGAATGCTCACAAGATTTGTGTCTAGAGTTAGCGATAATAGATTCAAATAACCTGAAGCTTAAAGAGGAGGGCTTTTCAGCTGCAGAAGGCCAACCTTATGCTCTTGAAATTACAGTGCGATCTGACAAAAGAATGAATGCCGAGCTCACTGTTAGAAGCGAAAATTCAAATGTGATGCTTTCTGATCTTAGTGAGGATTTGCTATCATTCAGCCCTAAGGCGGAATTTTCAAAAGCAGAACTTCGAGGCAGCTTAAAGTTAGATGGAAACACTCCAAAGTCGGTAAGAGCGTATTTCAAAGGGAATGCGCCTGGAGCAGCAACACTTGTGGCATTTGTAAGAGCAGCAGACCTCAATGCTTCAAAGAAGGTAAGCTTCAATGTAACTGGTAGTAGGCAGATTATTGCTGAGATATATAAAAATGGAGAAATAAAAGCAGGCGAAAAGCTAAAGGTTACGCTCAGGGATGCGGAAACAAAAGAGGCAATTACACATGCATTTGTCTCTGTTGCTAGAGACGGAGAGGTGCTTCTAAGCACTGCTGGCAACAATACCAACGAAAACGGAGCAAATGGCTCATACACTCTAGGCACTGACAAGCTGAGCCCAGGAAAGTATGTGTTGACAGCAAAGGCAACTGGCTATAAAGAAGCAACATTCCCATTAGTAATTTCAGCAGAAAAGATGCTCTCAATTGAACCTCAGCTCGAGATAATGCTAAACAAAGGTGAAAAGCAAAGAAGCGCAAAGATAAAGCTAACAAATAATTCTTTCGATGTAATAGATAAGCTTGGGTATGAGGTAAAAGGTCTAACTGGAGACACTGGCGATTTTAACATAATTGTGGCCTTGCCTGCAAAAATTGATATTAATAGGTCTATTGATATTGAAGTAGTTGCTACATACAAAGGCGATCCTGAGAAAAGAGCATATGCTGAATTTGAGTTAACTGTTAGTGGCTCAGAGAACCCAGTGGTTACTGCAAAAAGCAGGATAAAAATTTCTTATAATAAGGAGATCCCGCCTGAGTGCATTGAGATTGACAAAAGTGAAGCAGAGATGCACTTTTCAGGCATTTCCGGATCAACTGAAGTTTTGCCATTGACAATAACTTACAAGAATGAGGCCTTTTGCAACAAGCCGCTCACATTTACACCAAAGATGAAAAGCGATGACAATAAAATAACGCTAACAGCACAGCCGTTCACAATAGCACCTGGCGAAACAAAAACAATTGAGTTGAAAATAACAAACAATGCTGAAAGAGTAGGTGTCTTTGAGCAAAAAGTAGAAGCAACCATACTGCTTGATGCACCAGAGATTACAAAGAGTGTTAGCTTAGGGATCTTATTCACAGATCCTGCTTACGCTTTGCAAACAAACGACAACATACCTATTTTCATGAGCTTTGATACCTCTAAGGGCTCATTTACTGGAACAGCACCTTTGTTTGCAAAGAACTTTGGCAAAAAGGTAATTGAAAATATAAGGTGGAGTGTTAAGGCACCGCAGCAGATTGAGGTTTATATTACTTCAGCTGGCAGTAGCACGCCGGCTCAGCCACAAAGCACTCCAGGCCTGCAGATGCCTGGAATGCAGAACTTCGTGCAAGCACCTCCAACACCATACATACAAGGAAATCCAGCAATGACTGGAACACAGTTTGCTGTTACTCTCGCCCCAGGCGAAGAGATGGAGCCAAGAACAATATTGGCAACTAGTAATGCAGCAAACCTCACTAGAGGCCCACACAAAGGTGAGATAGTACTTACAGGCACTGTTGATGGAAAGCAATTCCAGAAGGTTGTTTCAATATGGGTTTTCGTTTCAACAGCACAATGCATAAAGATTTCCCCTGTTGATGAGCTTTACTTTTCAAGTGAGGACTCTTCACAAGGCGTGATCTCTAAAAAAATAAATATAAAGAATGAGTGCGGCGAGGTTATTAGGAACTTCCTCTTGAAACCACAAAACCTCGGAAACAATACCTTGGGCATAACGCTACTCGGCGATAAAGAATTCTTGTATCCTGACGAAAGCGCTCAAGCGCAGATTTTGCTCAGCAAACGCGGTGACTACTTTAATGCACAAAGGCCAGACAACATAACCGTTAGTGGATTCCTTGTGAATAGCCAAAAATTCGTTGACTCTAATCCTTTGCCGGTGCTTGTTGAAGTGGGAAAGAAGCCAGATGTATCAGGTGGCCCAGCATATAAAGAAGTGCAACTACCTGTATGCGGAGAGCCACCATCTGTTACAAAATCAGTACAGTTCCCTGTAATGAGCGCAGACATTGGCTGTGAGTCTGGATACTGTGATGCAATGCAGCTCTCTGGTTATATTGTCGAGCGGATCAAAGGTGTGATGCAAAAAGTTGACAAAGTGCTGCAGCAGAATGATTTAGTAAGCAGCTACGCAATGTGCAGCCAAACGGAGGGCTTTTGCAGCTTTTCTGCAATGGGCATAGTGCCAGAGGTTTACACTGTTTATATGAGAAATGATTCTCTTGGAAAAGAAGTTCTGCAAAGAAGGGTTGAAAGTTCCAAGGAGTTTTCAACATTTATAACAGAATACTTCCAAGGCGATGTTAGCGATATAGTAAAGAGTGCCACTGGTTTTACAACAAGCAAGATATTCATGACAAAGCCATTGGTTGGCTGTGGTCGTTATAAATTATCGGTACAGGGCGCCGTGCAAAATGTCCAAGGGCGATTATCTAGAGAGAATTACTTTATACTTGTGAAGGTTGTTGAAGATAGGAAGGTTACACCTGAGTGCATGATGCGTATACAGAACATTGCAAATTTCCTGCCACTTGACCGTGGGCTTACAGCTGATAAGCACTACAACACATGGCTAGGAACAACTGAGGGCACAGATGCGATGCGCAAGGCAGCCGAGGTCTTTTCACAGAAGCTCTTTGATGATAAGAGGCGTGTTAATGTAGCATACCATACAAACAAGCTTAAAGTAATTCTTGGCGAGATTCCTGAAAGCGGGATTGCCAAGATTTCAATGAACCAGGTATCACAGCAGCAAGCACAGCCAGCTGTCTTGGGTGTTACCCTCAACAAGCTTTATGTAACGCTTGATGAGAAGATGCAAGATGAGATGATTGCAAAGGCATCTGAAGCGCTTAAGCAGCTGATGGAAGGTTCATTTACAATTGAGGGCTGCATAACAAAGGATGAATCTGCGCTCATAATATCAAAGCTTGAGCATACCGGCGACCTTGACATTGAAAAAGCATCAGATACGATTGAGCTTTATTATGGAATGCCCATGTGCGTTGACATGAATGTAGTCAGCACAACACTTGAACCAGTGGTACTCAAAACAAGCTTTGCTTCGATGAGCGAAAATGAAAAAGCGGGCATCCAAGAAGTTTGGATTGAAGTTGATGGTAAAAGGATTTTGGAGTATTCTGAAAACCAAGAAGGAACTGCAATTTCCCTTGAAAAAGAAAGCGAAGAAAGCAAAAAGTTCAAGAAAAGCTTCAAGCTGTGCGTAAGAGCTAATGATACTTACTTTGAGCTTGCAGCAGGCAAGAAGATTGGTGTTAAAGCCAGGAGTGTTATCTTTGCGACTAAAGAAATGCGCTCATGGAAGGAAGTTACACTTGAAATCTGCGGAATACACCCGTATAAGCTAATACAAAAGATGTCGAATGAAAAAGTAGAACCTGGAAAGAGCAAGGTTTTCTATGCTACTGTTGGGTGGAAAGGAGAGCCAAATGAGATTGATTTCGCTGCTGCAACAAGAGGCTTGACTGCGAGCGACAGACTTAAGAAAGCACAAGAGCTTATGGATGAGGTTGGCAAAGGCGGCCGAATAGATGATTCCCCAATAGGCCAGAAGATACTTGACCTTAAAAGGAAAGGATATGGGCTTTACTTCGGTGCTTGCTTACTTACTTCATTTATTTGTCATGTAGTTACAGGTTTAGATCCTTTAGGACTCAAGGCCTTTATAAATGCCGTGATTGATTGCCTGCCTGCCACAGCTGGCGGCCTACTTGGCACGACAAAAGCAGGGCAAGGATTCTATAAAGCTTTAGGTGATGCTTGGGAAACTGTTAAATCAAACTTGCGCTGGTTCTATGCGCCCTGGAGCAGTGGAAAGGCAACACCAAACACCGAAGCAGGCCTTTATGGCCAAGCAATGGATGAATACTGGGACAATGCAGTGCCTGCAGCAATACTTGGCTTTGAAGCAGACTGGCTTGCAACAGAATTGCGTTCTTATGTTTTTTCCAAAGGTTGGTCTAAACTACCAATGGATAGAGTAAGTAGGCTTGGTTTAATTGACAGCATTGCCGAGGAAATGTCCCAGCAAGCAACAAAGAGCTTCACTTCCAAATACCTTGTTAATGTTTCACAATCAGCATCAGATGAATTTGTCAATGCGTTAACTCCAACACTGCAACAATCCTTGAAGAGAAGCATTGCAAGCACATTAGAGGAGAAAGCCAAAGAACAAGGGACAAAAGCGTTGGGGGAGGTTATTAAGGATGGCTCAGTAGTGAAAAGCATGTGGCAGAAAGCAACATCTGACGAGTCAATAAAAACTATCGTCTATAGCAAAGGCATGAAGCCAGGTTCCGGAATAGAAAAACTAATAGCAAGCCAAACAGATGACTTTTTCGCAAAGAATATTAATGTCGATGAAATAAAAGCAATGTTCCGTTCATCATACAAGGTAGATCCAGAGAAACTTGCAAGTGCAATTGCTGATAAAATAGAAGAGGCAGGATATAAGACATATGGTGTTAGATTCACTAAAGGTATGCGTGAAGGCGTAGAAGCTTCAGTAAAAAGGGCAGTTGGACCTGACAGTTTAAGCCCAGATAATTTGGATATATACATAAATAAAGCACTTGAAAGAGTAAAGATGGACCAAGGCAATAACCTGATGCAAAGATACGGTGAAAACGTGCTTAGCAACGCTGATGATGTGATGAAACAGACACAGCAGCCGGGTGCATTTAAGAGAATGCTAAGCGCACTTAAAACAAGGACTTTTTGGGCAAGGTTGGCTAAAAGCATTGCGTGCGGCGCGGCCTCCAATGCTGCTGGCTATGCTGCATACAGCGCATATGTAAAAGGAGGCATTGAGGACCTCATGGATAAAGGGTACATACCTGAAGCGGGTGTTAGCATAGGAGATCCTTCAAAGCTTATAAGTGGCTATACTGGGCCAAAGTTGCTCAAGAATAGAACCTACAAGATAACAATAAGCAGGGACGACTATGGGAACACAAGTTATAACCTTGAATTGGTAGATACTCCTGAAGAAATAGAGGAGATGCGCAGCACTATAAGCAAAAATCCTTCTGCATTGTGGCGTGAGGATTGCAAAGAATACCGCGAAAAAGGGCTTTCTGAGATGGTTGGCTGCTTGGCTCCCAAGGTAGGCGATTACATAAAACCAGAAGATGTTGTTGCATACTACAAAAACAGCGGTTTTATAAGAGAAGCATCAATCCAATTCAATTTGCAAGAAGCCCTAATAATGGCTGCCCTTACAACAAGGTTTGAGAACTTTGAGCCATGTCCTGTGAACCAAAAATGGTATGAAAGTGAAGAAGGGGAAATAAAGCTTACAATAAATTGCGTCGCAATGCACATAAGTGAAAAGTTAGCTGCAAACCAGGACAATATAAGGTCTGCCTTTGAAGTTCTAAGCAAAGAAAGGTCTGCTGACAAAGCAAGAACCTATGCTATGGATGTTGAGGTAAAGTACAGGATATGGCAGACGTACGACACATGTAAAGCCGAGCAGAGGTAATTTTATGCAGCACCGTGGCTTTAATCTTTTCACAGCGCTGCTTGCAATGATAATTGTTGTAACAAGTTCTATGCTTGTTCTGATAATGATACAAAGCGAAAGAAATGCAAACACCTTTGTTGAAAATGCCACAACTGATGCCAGGCTCGAAGCAGTTGTTAGGACTATGCGCACTGATGTTCTCAATTCCTTCAACCATTATGTTAGGGAAGAAATAGAGTATTACACAAGCATGAACCCAATACCAATAGAAGACCTCTCTGTTTGGGAGGACTGGAATGCACTAATAAAGTATTTCATACATGGTTATTTCGGGCGCAGTGGCTCGCCAATGTTTGCATCACAAATTGCTAACAGCATGCCTGAGATGATAAGAGGTTATAGGGAAACGCTAACTTATGAGGCGCGTTACAAAGTCGAAGTTGTTGGAGATGAAGAAAAATTAAAGGAGGCAATACTTGAGCTGATACTCGTCTCAGCTGAAGAAGAGGATTTCATTGAGGTAATTCAATGCGACGGAACGCCGCAGGGTTGTCCAATAGGCAGCTTTTATATTAACCTCAGGATAACAAAGCTTAGCAATGAAAAATATGAAAGTTTGCCAAGGATTGTTGTCCAGGATCTGGTAACTAAAAAAGAGATACGCGAGATCGTATTACCAAAAGCTGACTTAAAGATGTATGTTCCTTCAAGGCTGTTTAAGGCAATGGCGTACACAAGGTATCTGATGCATACTGACCTTACTAATGTTAATTCCTCTAATGACTACGGCTACTTGTCTCCGAGAATACACAATGAAATTGATTCCATGGCATTAGGAATTTGTGACTATGGTTACTGCAAACCCAGAGAGAACCCTTATTTCCCGCCCACTGCAAGGTTTATTGATGACAAAGGTTGCCCAAATTCAGGCAGCAACCAGCTGGATAAAGTATCGGGCACTTTTAGGGGCCATTCCTTTGTTTACAACCCTTCAGATGGCGCGGACTTAAGAGAATCACTTGAAAAACTTGTAAAGATGCGCATCTGTGATCTCTCAGCACAGCATATTGCACCTTTAAGCACAGCAAAATTTACTGTCGCAAAAGGGCCTTCTGTCGAAGGGGTTGATTGCTATGTAACATTTGACAGGGTTTATGCAACCGCTACTTCTGCAAAAAGAGTAGAATTCTCTGCACCTGGGCTTACATTGCCAGGGATAGCGCCACCGCAAGAGCCCAACAACCCTAGCGCATGCCCTTTCAACTTCAACCTACCACAAAACCGAAATTTGGGCTATTATCTTGAGGGCAGTAAAATAAAATGGCCTTCAGAAAAAACAGTCAGTGTGCAGCAAGATGTTTGCACAGCTCTAATGGCTGCTGCACCGGGCCTTGAACAAAAGTTAAGGTTTTGTGGAGTCCAAAACTGGAGCTGTTGTGCTGAGATTGCGGAAGTTACATTTTTTGTGACTTTTATAGAAGGCGATGCCAACTATAAGGTAAACAAGAACAGGAATGTTAGGTTTATGTTCCAGATTCCTGATATGAGCTACACACCATTTAACCCAAACTACAATTCTGGCTCAGTTCTTGGCACTCTTGGTTGTGCCCTAGAGCACCAACCAACACTACAAAGCTGCAATCCTGACCAATGGACTTGCCAAACATATGAGTATCAAGGAAAGGTATATGGCTGTTATCCTAAAGTACCTTAATCACAATATTAGAGGTATTTTGAATTAAAGATAAGATTAATAAATTACAAATAACTATATAAATACCAAAAAAAGGCCTTTAATAGAGGCAGTTGGTTTAAATGTCCTTTACTGAGAACATAAAAGAGAAGTGGGAGAATTTTAAGTTTTGGCTCGAGGAGCATAGCATCCCTTTGCCAGTATTTTTTCTGTTAGTTTTCTTGTTGTTGGCAGCAATTGCCTATTTCCTAATAAGTACTTTTTGGCCTGCAGAAGAAGTATATTACTCCCTCGATATAACCGTTTTGGACAGGCAAAATCAGCCGATAAGCAATGCTGATGTAAAAATTAAAAGCCAATTCTTTGAAGAGAAAAATAAGAAAACAGATTCAAGAGGCAAGGCCTCATTTGACATACCTGCAAAAAAGGAATTCACTGTAATAGCAACATACCAAGACAAATCAGCTTCACTTAAAATGTCGCTTGAGAGTGACAAAGAAGAAAAGATAGTGCTGCCAATTGAAATTGTTACTTATGCTGATAAGAAGGTAATATTCCTCAAAGGCGAAACATCAGAAAAAGCAACCGAAGTAAAAGATTTCTCTGCGTACTGCTCAAAAGCAGAGTGGAACAAAAACCTCATTGCTTCTGGTGGTGAAGCAACGCTTGAGAAAATACCAAGCGATTGCGGAACATTAACCTTGCGTGTAGGCAGCGACATATACACAACAACAGATATAAGCTCAAGGCCTTTTGAGGTTAGGGTTAAAAGCGTTGCAACAAAAGGCAGCATTCTTGCAGTAATAAAAAGTGCAGATACTGGTCTTGCTGTCGGCGCTGGCGAAGTAAGTGTTTCGCTTATAAACGAATTTGGAATAACAATCGAAGGCCCTCTGCCAAGCAGCGCTGCTGGCTCCGTTAGCTTTACTGATGTCGATCCAGGCAAATATGCTATAAGCGTCTCTGGGCCGGGAAAATACAAGAGCACAATAAGCGAGTATAAAGAACTAAAAGGTGCTGGCCAAGTAATATTTGAGGTAAGTTTACAACCAGCCGAGAAGGTTTACAATATAAAGGTGCGTGTGTCTGATACAAAAGGCCAGCCAGTTAAGGCAATGCTCGAGCTTAGGGACCTTGCAAACAATGTTATAGTGCAAAGCAGATATGCTGACGACAAAGGGGAATACACATTTAGGGTTGATGAAGACAAGAACTACAATCTAATAGTAAAAGTTGGCGAATGGGTAGAAAATTTCAAGGTAAGGCCTAGCGAATCATTTTATGACATAACATACGACGAATCAAAGCTGAATAAGTGCACAACATTATTTGTTTATGTTAAGGATTCTGAGGAAAAGCCACTTGAAAAAGCAAAGGTGGAGATATTCAAAAAGAGCAATGAATCAACAGGCCTTCAATGCTCAACAGGTGCTGATGGCAAATGTGAGTTCTACAACCTGCCTGAAGGAATTTACTATGCAAAGGCGTCATTTGCAAACTACCCGCCAGTATCCAGTGGAATGTTTGAGGCAAAGGCAGGAATGCAGAAGCCGATTGAGGTTGTAATTAAAATAGAGATTCCAAAGGCACACTTTGAGTTTACTGTTTATGGAGAAAATGATGAGCGGTTGCAATCAGTAAATATTACAGCATATGACTCCATGTCAGGCAATGTTGTTGGGGAAACTAAAACAGACCTAAATGGTGTTGGCAAAGTTTCAGTTCTTGCCGGTCTGAAACCATACTTT
>JAWALG010000027.1:0-12695 GCA_038886995.1 Candidatus Iainarchaeum sp. | reverse complement strand
TGGCTCTTTACTCTTTCGACAAGAAAGCAGAAAAGGTTGCATGCTCGGAAGTGCTTCTGATGCCAGAAAATACTGGCATGGTTAACAAAGAACTGCGCTTCTATGTTGATTCAAAAGAGGTTGTGAGAAAGAAGATATTGCTTGAAGAAAATAAGGTAAAGAAGGAAACATTTTGCGCTGACTTAACGGGCCTCAGCGAAGGAAAGCATTTCGCTGAGATATCATTGGATGACAAAAGGCTTTTCTATAGTTTTGAAAAGCAGATTGGCTCTGAAAAGCAATTTACACATACTTTGAAAATTATTTCAGTTGAGGAAAATAGCATAAACTTTGAAGTAAAAAACTTTCCAGAATCAGTTTATGCACCTGTTGAGATCTTTGTAAATGGCAATTTTGAAAAAGCGGTTTATCCATCAAAAAATGAGGAGAAATTTAGCGAAAAAATAAATTTGCAAGAAGGGAAAAATGAGATAAAAGTAAGCGCTTTGGGGGTGAATGCAACAGTACAATATGAGAAAGAAAAAAGCACCAACTTGTTGCTTTTTGGGTTCATTCTTATAATTGCAGGGCTTTTTGTCTTTGCCAACTTTGTTTTTGCAAAAGAAGAACTTTACAGTAAGTTTGCACTTTCTTTTTTTGCAACAAGTTCATTGTTGATTGCTTTAGGTACTTTGCTAGGAATGTTCAGGGTTTTTAATTTGCCCGTCCTTGTAGGTTCTTACATCTTTGCAATTGCTATTGCAGCTTTCCTTTTCAGAAAAAATTTTACTTTGAAAAGAGAATGCTTAAAGCCAAAGGAATTTTTGAAAAGCATTAGCATTGAGGCCATTGTTTTGACTGGCTTTTTCCTATATGTTTGCCTTTTCTATCAGTGGTTTACACCAAGCCACACAACTAACTTCAATGTTTTCTACGAAAGGGGCACAACTCAGGTCATTGAAAATGCTGGGCTTCCAAGAAATGATGAGAAAAGTTACCTTGGCAGGCCGTTTACATTTGTGCCTGGATACTTTTACCTTGAAGGTGCTTTTTCTATATTTACAGGCCTACAAGACACTGGGTTGTTTGCTCTAACTTCAGCTTTTGCTGCAATATTTTTTGTTTTTTCATCAATCGCTTTTGCAAAGTCACTCGGAATCAAAAAAGCATCAGTAATGATGCCTGTGCTTTTTTCAATGAACACGCTAATATTTACATTCATCACCCTGACACCAAGGCACATAATTGCGTTTGCATTTCTGTTGATTTCGCTGATGCTGTTTGCTGAAAAGAAGTGGCTTCTGGGCTCAACAGCAATATTTTTTGGAATGATGCTGCAAATACCATTAGCATTGTTCTACCTTTTTTCAGCGCCTTTTGTTGGTCTATTCTTAAGCAAAGATATAAAGCTAAAAGGCCTGGCACTTATGATACTAAAACCATTTGTATTGGCCTTTTCTCTTTTCTGCATTTTGTATGCAATGCTTTTCCTAAACGCTGGTTTTCCTTACCAGATAATGTCACAGGATTGGGGCTATCTGATAAGTTTTGGGCCAGCAATACTCCTTGTTGAACCAGGCATACTTTTGTTTTTATTTATACTGCTGCTCATGCTGGAAGGAATATGGCTTATGAGAAAGGAAACAAAGCTCACCAGAGAAAAGAAAATACTACTTGCTGCTTGCCTTGCATCAATGACGATACAGTCAGCAGTAACTCAGCGATTCAATTTGGTAAGTGCCCTTTTCACAGCAGTTTTTGTGGCTTATTTTTTGGAATATTATAAAAGCAAGTTCACAGAGCTTTTCACTGCAATGGTAGCACTTTTGCTAATGGCTGGACTTTACATTGCTTTAATTTTGGTCCATGGCTTCACAACAAGCTTGCAGGCACAAGCTGGAGTTAATTATCTTGCACAGTACTCAAGTGATTCTGAGAATGTTCTTTCTGATCCTCTGTACGGACATGTAATAGAAATGCAAGCAGGCAAAAAAGTTTTGGCTGACCTAATGGTTGAATACGCTGATGAGAAAAAGTTGACTGAAGCATACAGGTTCCTTAAGGATAAGGACTCCAGAATTCTGAATAAGTACGGCATAAATCTTGTTTTCAGCGAGCGTTTTCTGATAAATGAAAAGGTAATTGGAAATGAGACACTGCTTGAAGAACTTGAGTTCAAAGGCCTTACAAAGGTCTTTATAAACGAAAAAGTAGCAATACATCGGCTGGTAGATTACAGGCCCTAAAGCTCATCAAACTTTATGTCAGTCCTAATTTTCTTTTTCTCAGTTTCTTCAGGCAAACTCTTTATCTGCTTTTGCTCAATCATAATTTCCTCTTGGGCTTTTGTTGGCTCACTTGAAATTTCTTGAGTGTGGGAAGTGACACCTTCTTCTGGTTTTTCTTGCTCGCCACTAGCAGCTTTTTCTTTTGCTGCTGGCTTAAAGATTTTTTTACCTACTTTCCCAGACAACAAGAGGTATGCGGCAATGCCGCACAAAGCTAAAACAAACAACACAACAGCGATAAGGTATGGCTGTTCTTGCACTGTTGAAAAGGAGACCTTAATAGCAGATTCTCCCTCTAGGTCACTCTCTTTAGTCCTTAGCACTATTGTCTTTTCACCAGATTCTTCCTTTATTGGTTCTGGCAAATCAAACTTGTATAGGTTTTCTTTAATCCTTACCAGCTTGCCATCTAGCTTGTTGCCATCTATTTCAACTTCAGCATCAATAGTCCCATATTCAGCTGGCTTTCCATCTTTGGTTATTCTTACTTGCAGATAGCTAAGCTCTCCCACAATAGGCCCTTCTTTGGGATATTCAAAAGATATTTCTATATTTGGCTTGCCATTTTTCCTTGGCGATAAAGTCGGTGTTGGCGTACAGCATGGTGTTCGCGTTGCTGTTTTTGCGGGTGTTGGAGTAAGCGCTTTTGGTTGGGTTTGTGTTGGTGCTGGTGTCTCTGCTGGTGCCTTTGTTGGAGTTGGCGTTCGTGTATTTGATATGGGTTGATAGGATTTTGTTTGTGTTGGTTTTGGTGTTGTGGTTGGTGTAGGTGTTAGTGTTGACCTCGGGGTGGTAGTTGGCGTTGAAGAAGGCGTTGTGGTTGGTTTTGGCGATGGTGAAGGGCTTGGAAAAGGTGTTGGTGATGGGGTGGGTGAAGGTGTTGGGCTAGGGCTTGGTGATGGTGAAGGTAAAATAGTTGGGCTTGGCCTAGGGGTTGGCGATGGTTCCAAGACGTAAAGGACATCCACCACTTTATAGGCCTCACCCGTGTTTGAGGCCATATCCCTTGCACCAACAAGTATGTTTGCATCTGGGCCCCAGCTAGTGTCAACAAAAGCACTATATTTGCAAGTGAGGTATGAAGAGGTACCCTCGCAAAGCATTGTTTCATCGAAAACTTTGTAAGATGTTGCATTTGAAGGGGATTTTACCCTTATAAAGACGCCTTGTGCTACCAAATCATTGTCTGGATCTGAGACATATGCAATAATGTCATTCCTGACTGGTGAGTACATCCCTGCCATGAGGGCGTCATTTTGGATGACCACCCTTGGTGGTGTTTCCGCAAAGCATAAATGTGTGAAGAGGACCAAAGTTAGAACGAAAAAAAACAAAATTTTGACTGTAATTTTGGCTTTTTGCATAGTGTTATAATGAATTCTATAAATTTAATCCTTTCTCTTTTAGTTTGCGCTAAGGTTTATAAACAACAATCGTGATTTTATAGGTATGCCAAAAGTGATTAGCAAAGAATCCAAAAAAATAGGTCTTCCGCCAGGTACGCCAGTATATTTGGGAAATGGTTTGGCCAACAAAACAAAGATTGATTTGATAGATTATTCCGAAAACTCTTTCGAGGAAAGGACTATTGAAAAGGTAGAAGAATGCTTTCCCTTTAAGGAAAAAAACACTGTAACCTGGATAAACATAGTTGGCATACAAGAAACGCAAGTAATAGAAAAAATTGCTAATAATTTTGGAATACACCCGCTCACAATTGAAGATATAGTAAACACAAACCAAAGGCCTAAGATAGAGGACTTTGAGAACTACATTTTCATTATATTGAAGATGGTTTACTATGCAAACAACAACCTAAACTTTGAGCAGATAAGCATTATACTTGGCGAAAACTTTGTGCTGACATTCCAAGAAAAAGAGGGTGATGTATTTGGCCCTGTGCGCGAGCGCATAAGGAAGAACAAGGGCAAGATAAGGAAAATGGGTGCTGACTATTTAGCGTATTCGCTTATAGATGCGATAGTTGACAATTACTTTTCGGTGCTTGAAAACCTTGGAGAGCAAATCGAGCATATTGAAGACAAGCTTATTATAAAGCCGGAGCAGAAGCAATTAGTTGCTTTGCATCAGCTTAAAAGGGAACTACTTTTTTTAAGAAGGGCTTCTTGGCCTATGCGCGAGGCAATAGGGCAAATGCACAGGGGTAGCTCAAAGCTAATTACCCACACTACGGAAATTTACCTTAGGGACATTTATGATCATACAATACTGATAATAGACACAATTGAAACCTACCGCGATATAATTTCTGATCTATTCGATATATACCTTTCAAGCATTAGCAACAAGCTTAACGAAATAATGAAGGTCTTAACGATAATAGCTACAATCTTTATACCGCTAACATTCATTACTGGAATATACGGGATGAACTTTGAAAATATGCCTGAGCTCAAATGGGAGTATGGCTACTTCTTGGTGCTTTCCATTATGGCTATTCTTGGCATATCCATGGCAATTGCATTCAAAAAGAGAGGTTGGATATAGACAAATTTTTATATATTTTGGCTTTTTTAACTTTTTTATAAGGGGGTGATTTTGGGTGGTCGGAAAATTGATCTTAGGTGGCCTTAGTGCCCTTGTGGTTACAATAATAGCATCACTGATGCTAATAATTCTCGGCATAGTGTACTTTGGGCTAACCCTTTGGATTATCAACATTTCTAGCAAGTTCTTTTTTGGCTCAGTGCCTGGGGCTGACTTTGCTGTGCTATCAGCAGCGCTTCTAGCAACAGGCGCAATAATTGCAGGCGCTCTTGAGAAAAAGGGCTAAACTGAGCGTGATAACCTGAAGGAAGAAAGCAGGGTTGAAATATCAGCTGAGAGAGCACTCTGGCTTTTAAGCCCGAGAATAACAGTACTTGTTACTACTATGAACAAAGAAGGCAAGGTGAATGCTGCGCCTTTCTCCTTTGTTGGGCCTATAAGCATTGATCCGCCGCTTTGCTATATTGCAGTTGGCAAAGGAAAAGACACAGAGGCGTTTGCAAAGGAACTGAAGCAGTTTGTTATAAACTTAGTTTCTGAGGAGTTTGCACAGAAGGCAATTGACTGCGAAGCAAAGTTGCCTCGTGGCATTAATGAACTCCAAGAATTCGGCCTTCATATGTGGGCAAGCAAAAAGGTTGTTGTGCCAAGCGTGAAGGAAGCGCCTGCAACGATTGAGTGTGAGCTTACTGAGGTAATTGAGCCGAAAGGGTCAGATCATGTATTACTTATTGGAAAAGTTGTTGGTGGAACTTGCAAATACCTTAAAGAAGAAAATAAGCCAGATCTGGACGCTATGAACCTTATAATGCATGTTGCCAAGGAGCACTTTAGGTTGGTTGGCAAGAGGGTTGATTACAAGAGGAAGAAATAGCAGGCACTATTAGAATGCTTTTAATGAGAGATGTGAATAATATAAAAGGAAGGGGTGTTATAGGTGAACAATAATAAGTATTTAATTATCTTGATTTTTTTGTTTTTATACTTACGCTTCTCCTTGCCCTACAGGCCCTCCTTTTATCAAAGAGTTATGAGTACTCAATTTTGTTCTTGATAGTTCCAATCGCTTTTTTTATTTTCTTTTGTCCCCTAACCTGGTCAAAAAATTGGTTTTTCTTTGCAGATAAACCGCTGCCTTTTGTGGACTTAATTCTGGGCAGCATGGAGATTGAAACAGATAAGAAGGAATATTACGTCGGCGAAGATATAAAGGGAAAAATCCGCCTTATGCTGAAAAAGCCAATAAAAGCCAGAATGCTAAAAATTACTTTACAGGGGACAATAATATATCTATATGAAAAAGGAAGACGTTCCAATTCAAAGATTTTTTACAGCCAAGATTTGAATCTTGGCACAGAACAGACGTATCAGAATGAGTATTATGACTTTAAGATTCCAATCCCTGCCAATGTATATGACCCAATATCTAATGACATAAAAGAAGAGACCTATTACAAGCAAGTGGGATCATTAAAATTCTATTCATATATACCTTCAATATATTGGCATTTGATAGGAAAGCTCGAGGTGCCTTCTGGCCCTGATGTTATAAAAAGCGTTAAAATAAAGGTTATGCTAAGAGGCGCAGAACACTTGGTCAAATAATGCTCCTTCTTTATAAACTTTATAATTCATTTACTTTTTATGCCAAAGATAAAAGCTGTTTTCAAAGGCCCTTTGCTAAGGGAAAGAATGCTTCTGTATGAAAGGGCTAAAAAAGGTCGCTTAAAAACAAGAGGCCTGAAGTTGTCGCTTGATAGAGCAAAAAATATTCATTTATCAGGCCTTGGAGCTAAATACAATGTTGAAATTTTCGATGGACAGCATAATGCAAAGCGCTTAGAAAGGCGCCTTAAGGCAGCAGCAAAGCTTAAGGAAAGGATTCCTGTAAAGAATCCTGCGCTACATTACATAAAAGCACTTAGACAGCTCAGTTTGGTTGAAGAATTAGAGCGCAAAACCTTAAATGACTTGGAAGTTTTGGGAGTAAGAATTGGCTTTAGGGAAGAGCGTGGCACCTTGGTGCCCCAAGTGCATGTATCCCAAAGAACAAATAGGCCGATGTTGGCAACAGCATATGCAATAACAAAAAAGGCGCTTGAAAGAAAAGAGGCATTGTTTGTTGGTTTTGATAATATAGTTCTGGAATTGTCTTTGTCTGTGAGAAAGAGCAAATCTAAAGAGTACAGAGAAGAGGTAAGAGCTTACAGAGATGATTTAATAGATAGAGCATCTGTCATTTACAGGATTGACATTATATGGACTGCTCTATCAAAGCTTATAAGAAAGTACGGCTGGACAAATTAGTGCTGATTTATCGGCTTATTGTTTTTGTAGAAATCGCAGTATGCTTTTATTTTGCAGATATTGCAATTAGGCCTCTTGGCCTTGCACGTGTTCCTGCCATGCGCAATGAAAATCTCGTTTATCAAACACCATTCGCTTTGCGGGTAAAGATCCATTAGGTCTCTCTCAACAGCTAGCGCTGTTTTTCCTTGGCTAAGGCCTAAGCGCCTGCTGACGCGAAAAACATGCGTATCAACAGCAATACCTTCTACTTTTCCAAATGCCTTGCTTAAGACAATGTTGGCTGTCTTCCTGCCGACACCGGGTAGCTTTATGAGTTCTTCCATTTTGCTTGGAACCTTGCCATTGTATTTTTCAACAAGAATTTTTGAAGCCAAAATTACGCGCCTTGCTTTTGTTTTGTAAAGGCCTATTCTTTTTATGGTTCTTTCAACATCCATAGCATTAGCCATGGCTAAATCTTGTGGACTTTTATACCTTTTTAGAAGCTCCTTTGATGCTGGAATTGTTTGCTTATCGTTCGCTTGTGCAGACAACATTGTGCTTATGAGAATCTCGAAGCTGTTTCTGCCAAGTGTTATACAAAAATTAGGGTATTGCTTCTTTAGGACTTCAAGAACCTTTTTTGCCTTTCTGTGCTTCATTGGCATAAGTTTGCATGGAAAGGAATTTAACAATTTCTTACACTATAAACAAAGGGTGGTTTATTGCTTAAAGGTAAAGACCTTCTGACTCTAATTGATTATAGCCCAAAAGAGATAAAGGAAATAATTGATTTGGGGATAAAGGTTAAGAAGAATCCGAAAAAATACCAAAATGCGCTTAAGCAGAAAACGCTTGCAATGCTTTTTATGAAAACATCCACAAGGACAAGGTTGAGCTTCGAGGCAGGTATGACACAGCTTGGAGGCCATGCTATTTACTTGGACTGGCGCACCACAAACCTAACAAAAGGGCGCCTTGAGGAAGAGATAAGATGCATTGATAGATACGTAGATATAATAATGGCAAGGGTTTACAAGCATGAAGAAATACAAGCAATAGCGAAGGCAGCAGATAAGCCGGTAATAAATGCCTTATGCGATTTATTCCATCCTTGCCAAGCGCTCGCAGATTTCATGACAATAATTGAAAAAAAGAAGAGGGCAAAAGGCCTTAAAGTTGCGTTTGTGGGCGATGGCAACAATGTTTGCAATTCGCTAACTGTCTGCGGCGCGAAGCTCGGCGCTAAGATTGCAATTGGTACCCCAAAGGGCTATGAGCCATTGCAAAGAGCAATTGAAGAAGCCAAGAGGCATTCAGAGGTAATGCTTTACAATTCAGCGCAAGATGCTGTAAGGGACGCGGATGTTGTTTATACAGACACTTGGGTTTCTATGGGCCAAGAAGAAGAAACTGAAAAAAGGTTGAAGGTTTTCCCAGCATTCCAGGTAAACTCTGGGCTTATGGCACTTGCTAAAAAAGATGCATTGTTTATGCATTGCTTGCCTGCGCATGTTGGCCAAGAAGTCACGGAAGATGTTTTGTACAGCAAAAATTCAGTTGTTTTTGACCAGGCAGAAAACAGGATGCATGTGCAGAAAGCGCTTATGCTAAAGCTTCTTGGAAAAGCATAGTTAGCGCTTAGCAGACCTTTCAAGAAGCACAACCCTTGAATCAGTACGCTCTGTCTTTGCTTTATAATTTGAGCTTTCTTCAATCACCTTTGCAAAAGACCTTATCTTTTCCATGCTTGGCATATGGGCCTCTGTTAAACGGTCTTTTGAATAACCAACATGCATGTAGGCCTTGCATTCCACATAGGTTGGCTTTGCCTTTTCAATGTACTGCACAAATTCTTTTGGGTTTTCGGTGTTAAGGTTATTTATCAATGTAATTCTTATCACTGTGTTAGTGTCAATGCTGCGCATTATTTCCAAAGACCTTTGGATGCGCTGCCAGCAGTCAGGATCTACTGGCTTGCAAAGCTGCTTATATTGTATTGGATTGGAGGCAGTTAGTGAAAGGTAAAGGTTGGTCGGCAGCTTGTTAAGGTTTTCAAGTGCCTCTGGCACTGTGCCACTTGTCACAAGATAAACAGATTCAAAGCCACGGGCATAGAATTCATCTATTAGCTGTGAAATCTTTGGATACATACATGGCTCACCAGTGAGGGAAATCGCAGCATGTTTTGGAATTAATGCTTCTTCAAAGAAATTCTTGTCGACTAGCTTGTTGCCCCTGAAGCCAATCAGCAATTTTCTGCGTTCCTCGATGCAGCCATCTATTATGAATTTTGGATCATCGACAGGTCCGATCCAGCCCTTGGAAAAAATTGTTGTATCGCGCCAGCAGTGCAAGCAGCGCTGGTTGCAGGTAATTGCTGGGCTCATTTCAAGGCAATTTGCTGTCTTTATTCCATAAAATGTTTGTTTATAGCAAGGCAGGTTGCCACGGACTGCCTCTTTTGTCCAATGGCATACCTTAACTGCGGAGTGATTTCCAACTGCACGGTATTGTGCACGGTGAAGCCTTGCAAGCTTCCATTCATCAAGCATCTTTGCTGGCATAAAACACAAATATTTAAGAGATGTGGCTTTTATATATTTTTCCAAGCATTTTGTTAATGTTGCATGTTTAAAAGGAGGTGCATTTATGACTGAAAAAATGTTTAAGCAGGCAGGACAGATGAAAGAAGGAAACTACATGATGATAGATGGCGAGCCATGCAAAATAAGGGCTATTGAAAAAAGTAAGCCGGGAAAGCATGGCGCGGCAAAGGTCAGGATAACTGGCTTTGGGGTTTTTGATGACCAAAAGAGGACATTCCTTGGGCCTGTTGATTCTGATGTTGAAGTGCCAATAATACAGAGAAGCAATGCAACTGTTGTTGCTGTGATGGGCGACACTGTGCAAATCATGGACTTAAAGACATACGAGACAATGAACGCAAGAAAAACACCAGATCTTGGAAAGCTCGAAAGTGGCGTAGAAGTAGAATACATGCGTTATGGTGACAAGGTAGCAATATTGAGATCAAAATCTGCTGATTAAAAATCCTAAGGCGATTTTTTGATAGATAAAAAAAAGCTTGAAAAAGCATACAAAGCTGACTTCAAGAGATCCGTGGAGCTTCGCGGGGAAATAATAAAAGGGCCTGACTTCAGCAAAGAGTATTCGCTCAAGGACTTTGTGAAAAGCTACAAAAATATTGGCTTTCAAGCAAGCCACTTAGCAGTTGCATGTGACATAATAAAAGAGATGCGCAAGGAAAAAGCAAAAATTTTCCTAGCATATAATTCAAACATGGTAAGCTCAGGCCTCAGAGAAGTCATAGCATACCTTGTGAAAAAAAATCTTGTGCATGTGCTTATAACAACTGCTGGCGGTGTGGAAGAAGATATAATAAAAACCATGAAGCCATTCCTCTTGGGTAGCTTTGGCCTTGAAGGAAAAAAGCTTCGGGAAAAAGGCATCAACCGAATAGGCAATATAATTGTGCCAAACAGCAGATACATTGCCTTTGAAAGGTTCATGCAAAAGTTCCTTGAAAAGATGTACAAAAAGCAAGCACAGACAGGAAGAATCATGGGCGCATCTGAATTTATTTATGAGTTGGGCAAAGAAGTAAAGGATGAAAACTCAATTTATTATTGGGCAACAAAAAACAACATTCCATGCTTCTGCCCTGCACTCACAGATGGTGCAATTGGAGATAACATCTTCTTTTTCAAGCAGAAAAGGCCTGATTTCCAGTTAGATATAGCTGATGACATTGTAAAGCTTGGGTCGATTGTAATAAATGCAGAAAAGACAGGTATCATTGTGCTTGGCGGTGGCTTTGTAAAGCACCATGTGTGCAACGCAAACCTGCTGCGCGATGGTGCTGAGTATGCTGTCTACATTACAACTGAAACCGAAGAAGGTGGCTCTGACAGCGGCGCCAGGCCTGACGAAGCAGTCAGTTGGGGCAAGATAAAGTCAAATGGAAGAATGATAAAGGTTTATGGCGATGCAACGCTAATATTTCCCCTTGTAGTTGCTGGTGCCTTTGTGGACTAAAGCGCATTTTTTGTTTATTTTGCGTTTGGATTCATTACCCTGCCCATGAAGAGTATCGCGCCTGTCTCTTTGTGCTGTATTATGAAGATGAATGGGTGATCAGCAACGAATAAATTTCCTGGACCTGCCGAAATCTCTTTCATTATTACTGCAGTTGCGGCTGCTGCCTCAGTGCCTTTTTCATCAACCTTTACATAGGCTTGGTGAACTACTTCCGAGATGTAAAGATCTTTCTTACCAGTTATTCCTGAAAAGTCAGCTGCTTCAGTAAATGCGGTTGGCATGCCCATTTCAGAAAGTTGCTCTCCCATGAAATACTTCGTGTTTATCTCGAACTTTGGAATTTCAATTAAGTCAATTTTTGTCTTTTGCATCAGTCCTTTATACTCTGTGAGCTTCTCTTCTGTAAGGTTTTTCTCCAAAGAGGCAATATCCCCTTTTGGGAGAAGTATTAGCATTGAAAGCTCTTCGCCACTATAAGGCAACTCCAATATCTGCAACTCATCTGTTTCAGCATAGTTAAATTGCTTTTCTTTTGGCGCCATGTGCATCATCTGGACCTTCACAGTATTGCCTGGGCTTACTGTAAAATCAGCTTCCTTTGTATCCTTTGGATCAAACTCAACAAGCCAAGTGCCTTTGAAGTAAATGGCGTTTGTTAGAACTAACCTTGTCATCCTATCAATCATCCCTGCTGGAATTAGATCCTTTATTTTACCATTCGTCTGCTCTTCTATAAAGCTATTTATTGTCTGCCTTGATTTTTCTGGTTCATTTACAAAATCAAGGTCTGCGGCTTTGCCGCCATAGTATTTCTCTACAAGGCCTAAGTATTCTTTAAGGAACGGATAACTTTTTTGTGTCCACAACGCATTGCCTGTCCTCAGCTCGAATGGCTTGTCTTTCGCGTTTATTTTGTTGTAAATTGCTGCAAAGTTTGGCCTCAGAACATTGCTTTCTGGCAAATGCAGAACTTTTTTCATTTCTTCTGCTGTCAAACCTCTGGCGCCTTCATAGGTCATTGAAAGCGCAGAGGATATGCTGTAAGGTGAGTAGAACACGTTTCCTTTTTCTGGTTCAGTGAATTTTGCATAAAGGTCAAAAGCAAACTTATTGTTTGCTTTTACTACTTCTTGGATTCCTGCTGGCGTTGAGCCAGAGTCATCAACCTTTGGCGGGTTTTTTGGCTCATAAGGGAACATAAAGAGAATTGCTGCTGCAAAAACAACAGAAATAAGCAGAATTGCTATTGCTATAATAAAAATTTTGTTTTTCATCATGGAATCACCTGACAATTAAGCCTATTATAAATAGAAGAGTTAAAAAAAGAGTGATTAATTGTAAGGCATTTGCCTTACATCACCACAGAAAAGGTTAAATACTGCCTGAGTTTAATATTTTCATGGCTGAAGGCGTTGGAAGGTTTGTTGAACTTGTAATTGCAACTACTGTGGGGTCAATAGTGGGTGCCTTTATCTCCAATGGCATTGCCTTGAGCGTTGATACATTTGTGAGAGCGCTATTTGCTACATGCGCGTTAATGATATTCTTTTTCCTGATGTGGCAGATAAG
>JAWALG010000026.1:0-15927 GCA_038886995.1 Candidatus Iainarchaeum sp. | reverse complement strand
TGCCAGTATAACTAAATAAAACAAAAATCTTATTCATTCAGTTTGTGGTGGTTGTTTCAGATGTCAGCGAGAGCAAGAATTGAGGATTATATAAAAGATGAGAAACTTCGCAATATATTTTCGCAGGTTTTTGACTACTCAACTGTAGCAGCAATACATGAGCTTTCATCGAAGGGCTATATAGACCATCTTGAGCATGTTATAAACACAGGCAAAGAAGCTCATGTTTATCTTGCGGTTGACAAGGCCGACAACAAAAGGGCTGTAAAGATATATAAGATTGAGACAAGCAATTTCCGCAACCTACGCAAATATATTGAAGGAGACCTTCGCTTTAAGAATGTCAGCAGCGATAGGCATGACATAATTTATTTGTGGGCAAGGAAAGAATACAAAAACCTTGAGAAGTTTGCTGATGCTGGCGTTACCGTACCAATGCCTTATGCCTTTAACCAAAACGTTCTTGTGATGGAGTTTATAGGCAAAGAAGAAGCCGCGCTGCCTTTAAAGGAACACCCCATAGAAGATATTGATTTTCTTTACGACTTCATTGTGAGAGAAATTGCAAAAATGGTTTATGGCGCAAAGCTTGTTCATGGCGACCTTTCTGAGTACAACATTCTCAACTTTGAAGGCAAGCCAGTGATAATTGACTGTGGCCAAGCGGTTTTAACTACGCATCCTCACGCAATTGAGTTCTTTCAGAGGGACCTGAAAAACATTTCATCTTACTTTGCCAAAAATGGCCTAAAAAAGGGCATTGAAGAGATAAAAAATGACATAAAAAAAGCCAGAGAAAGGCCTTAAAACTAAGTTTTTTTGGTTTTAGTTACGCTTTTAAAATCTTTTGCATTTAGTTTCGTTGGAACATAGTGGTTTTTAATGGCCTCCACTTACCTCTTAGTGCCTGAGGAGCGCATAGGCGTGCTCATAGGGCCTAAAGGCAAGATTAAGAGCAGAATTGAGGCACTGACAAAGACAAAGGTTGTGATAGACAGCGAAAACGGTGAGGTTTCCATAAGCGGCAATGATGCATTTCAAGTGGTGGTTGCAGAGAAAATCTGCAAGGCAATTGCAAGAGGCTTTGCACCTGAAAAGGCATTCCTGCTAAGCAAGGATTATTATGATTTAAGAGTAATTGATGTTCGTGATTTGGTTGGCAAAAGCCAAAAAGCAATACATACAAAAAAATCGAGGGTGATTGGCACGGAAGGCAGCATAAGGAAGCGCATAGAAGAATCCTGTAACTGCTATGTGTCAGTTTATGGTGATACGGTGTCAATAATAGGCACTGAAGAGGACTTAGATTTTGCAGAAGCAATAATAATGGACATACTGTCAGGCGCAGAAATAGAAACTGCATTCAGGCGCCACAGCTTAAGAAAAAGTGGCAAAGCTGACTTTGATTTTTAGGTGATTTTATGGCAAAGAAGTCGGAAAAAGCAGCTTCAGATAAGGCAGAGCCAAAAGAAGAAAATGGAAAAATAAATATCTTGAGTGCAGAAGTTCTTGCAAAGGAATTTAAAGAGCACAGCGTTGCAGAGTTTTTCAAGAAAAACATGCAGATGCTTGGCCTTTATGGCAAGATAAGGATGCTCACTACGATAGTGCATGAGTACGTTACAAATTCATTGGATGCGTGCGAAGAAGCAGGCATATTGCCTGAGATAGAGGTTAAGATTGATGAGCTTGGGCCAGAATACTACCTTGTGACAGTAAAAGACAATGGACCAGGCCTTACGAAGGAGACTGTTGGCAAAGCCCTTGGCCAACTGCTTGCTGGCACAAAGTTCCACAGAATAATACAGATGCGTGGTCAACAGGGCATTGGTGCAAGTGGCTGCACAATGCTGAGCCAAATGACCACAGGTAAAGCAATAAAGATAATAAGCGGAACAGGCAAAGGAAAAACATTCGCCTGCGAATTAGCCATTGACCCAAAGAAAAATGAGCCAAAGATATACAATTTTAAAGAGGTTGACAGGCCTTTCCGAGGCCTCATGGTTCAAGCAAGATTTAAAGGTGTCCTTTATAAGGAATCCTCAACAGGCCCTTTAGAATATCTGAGAAGGACTGCCATAGCAAACCCACACGCAAAAATAATATTCAGATCACCGAAAGGCGAGAAAGTTGTTTTTAACAGGAGCACAACCTATTTGCCAAAGATTCCAAAGCCAATGAAGCCGCACCCAGCAGGTGCAACAGTTGATGACATCGTAACGATGTCCCAAACAACAAAAGCCCAAAAGGTATCATCTTTTCTTAAGTCAGAGTTTGACCGAATGGGCGACACTGCAATAGAAAACCTCCAGAAATTGGTTAATTTCGACCTTAACAAAGATCCGAAAAAGCTTACTTGGCAAGAAGCAGAGGCAATAATTAATGCATTCAAGCAGATAAAGTTTATAGCACCCAGCACCGAAGGCCTAATCCCAATTGGCGAAGAACGCATAAAGAAGTCCCTCGAAACAATAGTGCAGCCAGAGCATGTAAGCACACTTACAAGGCCGCCAAAGGTTTATGCTGGCGGTTATCCTTTCCAGGTTGAAGTTGGTATTGCTTATGGCGGAAAAGCTGGTGTTGTAACTCAAGAGACAGAAGAAACACAAAAAAACAAAGAGCCCAATGCTGTTGATGAACAAAACCAGGGTGCTAAGGTTGAGATAATGAGGTTTGCTAACCGAGCACCTTTGCTTTTCGATGCTGGCAGCTGTGCTATAACAAAGACAGTCCATGACATCGATTGGAAGCGTTATGGTGTAAAAGACCTTGAAAATGTTCCACTCACAATATTCGTGAACTTCATTTCTGTGCATGTTCCTTATACTGGCGCAGGCAAGCAGGCAGTGGCTGATGAGGATGAGATTGTTGAGGAGTTGCGCCTAGCAATAATGATGTGCGCCAGGAAGACAAGCAGATACATATCTGCAAAAAGGGCTTTGATTGAAAGAAAAATGAAGCGCGATATATTCTATAGATACATACCGGAGATCGCTGATGCGTTGAGCAAAATAACAAAGAAGCAAAAGGAGCATCTTGTTAGCAAGCTCGAGTGGCTTGTTGCCAATAAACTCAAGATTGATGAGAAAGAAGAAGCTAAAGCTGCAAAGAAATTAGAAACAGAAGAAGGTGAAGAAGATGAAGAGTCAGAAGAAATCTGATGCTAGTAAGTCTGCTACCAAAGGAAAGAGTTTTGGTAAAAAATCTATAAAACGCATGGAAACCGAAGGCCCAAAGGAGATAGCCGATAAGATAAAAAATATTGGGCTTAAGATAGTTTCCGAAATTGAAGCAGGCAAAAATCCCAGGTTTGAGACAAAGTTAAGAGGCCGAGGCAATGTTCTTTTTGATGAAGACATGGGTATAATAAAGCTCGGTGATAAAAGCTCAACAAGGACTTTCCTCAACATTGCCCATGCAAGGAAATTTATGCAAACAATGCTAATTATGGGCAAAACACACGAGTATCTGACGCAGAACAAGACAGCTTCTATCAGGGAAATCTACTACGAGCTTAAGCATACTGTTGGGAAAACAAATGAAAACACATTTGAAGACCAGCGCGAAAGCGATGCTGCAATAGTTGACCTTGAGCATAGCATTGACACTATAAGGGAAAAACTGAATGTCCATGCAAATCCCAAAGGTACTCTTTACGGAGACATAACCCTTGTTGATAGGCAACACAGGAATGATACTTTCAACTGCCTCAAACTAGGCCGTGGCGGTTGGAGCATAATGAGCCGCATGGAACCAAATGAAATAGAAATTAAAAGCGTTAATGCTGACTATGTGCTTGTTATAGAAACAAGTGCAATGTATGAGCGCCTTATAGAGGAAGATTTTGCAAGGAAAAATAAGGCAATCCTTGTAGGCACAGGTGGGCAAGCTGCAAGAGGAACAAGGCGGCTTATACATCGGCTTCACTTTGAATGCAATCTGCCTGTGTACGTATTCACAGATGGCGACCCTTACGGTTGGTACATTTACAGCGTTATAAAGCAGGGCTCAATGGCTTTGGCAGCCCACTCTCAGCTTTTAGCATGCCCAGACGCAAAGTATATTGGTATGACAATTGAAGACATAAAAGATTACAAGCTTGAGAATGTCACTGAAAAGATGAAATTGATGGACCTTAAGAGAGCAAAAGAGCTTATGTCCTATGACTGGTTCCAAAACAAGCCATGGCAAGAAGAGCTAAAGCTTGCCATGGACATGAAAGTAAGGATAGAGCAACAGGCACTTGCAAATAGAAGCCTTGAGTTTGTTGCAACGGAATATTTGCCCACAAAAATAAAGAAGAAGATCTTTTTGCCGTAATTTTGGATTGAAGAAAAAAAGAAAAAAGAAGGGAATAAAAGGGCTTTAGCCCTTATATCCAACTACTTTTTTGAGCTGTTCTACGCTCTCCGGGTTAAGCAAAGTTGTTGTGTCGCCGATTGGCTGATTAGTTACGAGAGCACGTAACATCCTTCGCATTATTTTGCCTGACCTTGTCTTTGGAAGTGCATCTGCAAACGCTATGACCTCTGGCTTCGCAATAGGCCCTATCTTAACCCTAACTGTCTCGAAAAGCTCATTCTTTAGTTGTTCACTAGGTTGTGCTCCTTTCAGAACAACAAAAGCAAATGGTGCTTCCCCTTTTATTGGGTGTGGCTGAGATACTACTGCACACTCAGCAACATTCTTGTGTGATGCTATGGCATTTTCAATCTCAGCAGTTGATATCCTGTGTCCTGAGACGTTCATGACATCATCAACCCTGCCAGTTATCCTTATGTATTTGTTGTCAACACGCCTTGCACCGTCATTTGTTGAATAGAATTCTTTGTCATAGCTAAGCCAATAAGTTTCAATATATTTCTTTTCCGCTTTCCAAAGCCCTCTTAGCAAGCTCGGAGGGAATGGGCTCTTAAGAACAAGGTAGCCGCCCGTGTCGCCGCTGACGCTATTTTTCTCTGCATCTACAATGTCTGCAGTAACGCCAGGGAAAGGCCTTCCCGCCACGGTTGGAATAAAGGGACCTACCCCTGGAAGAGTTGTTATAAGAGTTGCACCTGTTTCTGTCTGCCACCAGGTGTCTACAATAGGGCATCTTGATCCGCCAATGTTCTCGAAGTACCACATCCAGGCCTGTTGGTCTATTGGTTCGCCAACTGTGCCCAAAAGCCTTAATGAGCTTAAGTCATGTTTCGCAGGCCATTCTGAGCCCCACTGGGCGCACATTCTTATTGCAGTCGGTGCGGTGTAAAAGATTGTTACCTTATTTTCTTCAATTATCTGCCACCACCTATCTTTGTCTGGAAAGTCCGGTGTTCCCTCATAGAAAAGCAGCGTTGATCCAGTTGCTAATATCCCATAGCAATTGTAAGTATGGCCTGTAACCCAACCAATGTCAGCAGTGCACCAAAAGATATCTTCATCATGTAAGTCAAATACATACTTAGATGTCCAGTAAGCCATTACACTATAACCACCATTTACATGTATAACTCCTTTTGGCTTGCCAGTAGTGCCGCTAGTGTATAATATGAACAATGGATGCTCACTGTCAAGCTTAGTTGGTGCGCATTCGTCTTTAGCTTTTGCCATTAACTCATGCCACCAAAAGTCGCGCCTTTTTTTCATCTCTACTTGGTTGCCGGCGCGCTTTACGACAACAACCTTTTTGATTGGGCTTTTGGAACCTAATGCTTCGTCAGCATTCTTCTTTAGCTCAACTATTTTGCCTCTTCTGTAATAGCCATCAGAGGTTATAAGCACCTTTGATTTTGCGTCATCTATTCTTGCCTTCAAGGACTCCGGGCTGAATGCAGAAAAAACAACGCTATGTATTGCACCTATCCTTGCACACGCAAGCATAGCAATTTGGGTTTCTGGTATCATCGGAAGGTATATTGTTACACGGTCGCCTTTTTTGACACCAAGGTTTTTCAACACATTTGCAAACTTCTGAACCTCTCTATGGAGCTCTTCAAACGTTATTACTCTTTTTTCTTCGTTCATTGGTTCGGGTATCCATATTATTGCGGGCTTTTTACCTTTGCCTGCTTCTACATGCCTATCAACGCAGTTGTAGCATACATTGAGCTTTCCACCAACAAACCATTTGTAGTATGGCGGTTTCCATACATATGTCTTATTCCAGAGCTTAAACCAAGTTATTCCTTCCTTTGCTTTTTTATCCCAAAAAGCAACAGGGTCTTTTGCGGCCTCATCATATATCTTTTCATCCTTTACCCAGCAATAACTCTTGGCTTCCTCGCTGGGCCAATAATAACCTTTACTGTCTTTGTCAGTAACCCACTTTTTCATATTTCAACCCCCTTGAGTGGTGACAAAAATTAAATAAATTGGAATTGCATAACATATTTAAAATTAAATGTTTGCAGCAAAGAATCTAATTATGACTGATATTGCTGATAAGCAGGTAATAATGGCAAAATTTTCTCCGGCTATATTCCTTAAAAGCGAATCCACAAGGCGCTATTTTGTAAAAAAGCTTCGAAGCAATGTGGCGTGCGCTCTTAAGCGCAACGGCATTGATTTTGCTTTAGTTAGATCTACTCGTGACAGGATAATTATAAGGTCTGAGTTTCCTGAAAAATGCATTGAAGTTCTTAAAAAAGTTTTTGGGTTGCACTCTGTAACAATTGCAAATTATGCTACTTTCTCAAAAATTGATGATATTGTTTCAATGTCAAGAGGCCTTTTTTCATCAAAGAAAGGATCCTTTGCTATTGAATGCTCGCGTGTTGGCAAGCACAGTTTCACTTCCAGAGATGTTGAGGTCTTGGTTGGGGCTGAAATTGTAAAGGCCTATGGCCTTAAAGTCAACCTCTCGAACCCAGACAATATCCTTCACATAGACATTGAAAACAATAACTTGCTTTTTTATTTTGATGAGCATAAATGCTTTGGAGGCCTGCCTCAAGGCGTGGAAGGTAACGTTGCTGTGCTTTTTGAAGGCCCAAAAAACAAAATTGATAGTTTGATTTGTGCATGGCTCATGATGCGCAAGGGCTGTAATGTTTTTCCAGTCAAATGCAATAAATCAGGCAATTTTGATGATGCACTTAAAATATTGTCTGAGTGGAATCTTTGGCGCGATTTCAGGGTTACGGACTTTTCAGACATCGCTAGCCTTATAGGCAAAGAAGGAATTTCCGCAATTGTGTCACCAGACCGTGAAATCACAAATGAATCTCTTTTAGTGTATGCTGCCTTTGATGCAAAGTTTAAAATTCCTGTTTTTAGGCCTCTTTTGCTCATGCCAAAGGCAGAGATTTCGAATTTGGGAGAAATTGTAAAAGGTAAAGCTGCAAGCATTGATCCCTCAGCATACATTTAAATTAAAATTTGAGCCCATATACTTTATGAAGATTGCTTTTCTCTCAGATTTTCACATAGGGTTTTCGCAGAAGGAGCGTGAGAATGAGGCATTTGAAAACGCTTCTGCTGCTATGCGTTTGGCTGTTGGAAAAGGCGTGCAGGCAATAGTTATAGCAGGGGATATCTTTGATAAAGAGGTGCCTGAGTCATTACACTTGATTCAAGCGTTTTCAGTTTTTTCAATAGCAAGAAATGCAAACAAGAACTTGGTTTTTGTAAAGAAGGTGGGTCCTGAAAAAGAGCGAGAGCTTAAGCTTCAAGGCATACCTATTTTTGCTATACACGGCACGCATGAATTCAGAAGCCGAGATTATGCTAATTACTTGCAGCTTTTTGAGGAGGCTGGCTTTATCACTTATTTGCACGGAGAAAAGGCATTTTTCGAGCAAGGCGGAGAGCGCATTGTTGTTCATGGCCTTGGCGGCGTGCCTGAAAAGAAAGCGCTAGATGTTCTTCATGCTTGGGATCCAAGGCCAGAGCCCAATGCATTTAATATTCTTGTGATGCACCAGTCATTCAAGGAATTTTTGCCATTTGATGATGAAATGATTGCTACTCTAACAATTGATGCGCTTCCAGATGGCTTTGATATAATTGTCAATGGGCACCTGCACTGGCAAAACGAAGTAAAGCAAGATGGCAAACATTTAATCCTCACTGGCTCTACGGTGCTGACACAGATGAAGCGCCTTGAAGCTAAGAAACCAAAAGGCATTTACATCATGGAAACGAAAAGCAAAGCGCTTGAGTTTTTGCCTTTGCCGGATCAAAGGCCTTTCCTATATGAAAAGCTTGAATTTGAAAACGCTGACAAGAACCTTGTTGCAAAGCGCTTACGCGAGGTACTTGGCAGGATAACCTCTGTACAATATAATAAAAGGCCACTTATAAAGATTAAGCTTTCTGGGTCTCTAGCAAAAGGGCATTCTGCTGACAGCATTGATTTAAAGGACATATTGGATGAGTATTCTAACAAGGCAATAATATCAATAGATTCCGATTTTTTCGCGCAGTCATTTTCAAAAAAGTTGTCTGAGCTTGTAGCTCTGCAGGAAAAGAACAAGTCGGTTATAGACCTTGGCTATGAGCTCTTGGAGAAAAAACTGAGTGAAACAAACTTTAACAACGCATTTGATGCAAGGAAGCTCTTTAGCATTCTTGAAGCTGATGACATTGAAGGCGCAAAAAACTACCTGCTAAGCATAGGCGAAGAAAAAAGCAAGGTACGCATTCAAAATGAAAAAAATTAAAAAAAGGTTTGAGTTAACATATATCTAAGCTAGCGCTGCGGGAGTGGCAGAACGGCCATGCATCCGGCTGCAGACCGGATTAAGGGGGTTCGACTCCCTCCTCCCGCTCTTTTAAAATAGGTGATTAAGCAATTTGTGTTCTGGCTGTAACCTTCGAATCCTTGGTCCTTTCTACTTCTTCTCTGCCGCTTTTTCTCCTTTCTTCGCCTCGCCCTTATCTTCTTTCTTGCCCTCTGCTTTGCCCTCAGCTTTCTCTGCTTCTTCAGCTTTCTCTTCAGGAGCTTTCTCTTCTTCTGGCTTTGCTTCCCCAACCTTTTCTTCAATGATCGCCTTTCTTGGCAAAGTGCCTATTGAATTTAAATCAGTATGTGTTTTTACCTTTAAGCTGCATGGAAGCTTTGATTTTGCTCTTTTTTCAAGTGTTTTTGCAATCAAGCTTACATGCTCCGGCAAAGCAAGCACACTCAAAATTATAGTGCCTTTTTTTACTCTTATGGCGCGCCCAATTGGCTTGCCAAAAGCATGGCTCATCCCTTGTGAAACCCTGTCAGCGCCTGCGCCTTGTGCTTGCTTATGTTCCCTTAAAATCTGATGTGGGAAAACCCTTATTCGCATGAAGTAGTTTTCTTTGCCTATGTTTCTTATTAGGTATCTGTTTATAGAAATCCTTAACGCTTCTATTGCATTGTCCCTTATCTGTACTGCTTCATCAGCAATAAGATCAATTATGTGAGTGTAAGGCATTGATGGGTTTCCCATATTGAATTGCCTTATTCTAACTGCTGGCACTGTGCCTATGTAATTCTTTTCATGCACAGTTATGGCTACCCTTGTATAAGGCCTATGCTTTATGCTTGAATAACAACGCCCTGGCCTCAGTCCCACTTCAAACACCTAAAAAGCATCATTCTTTGTTTTTGTCAATCTGATAGCTTTAATTTACTATTAAATAGCAGTGGGATTTATTTTTAAATGTTGGTGTTTTGCATGATTGCCCTCGATGTTATGAATTCCAAAGGGCAAGCATTTTCAACGTTTCAACTTCTCATCTCTGCCATCATTGCCTTGGCAATATATACTTCTTTATATTCTTGGTATTATTACGCCACCGTCTACTTCAGAACCAAATAAGATAATCGCAGAGGTGCTTAACAACGCTCATAGATCCAAGTCGACACCATTTGCTGGCAAAATAAAGTTCTCAAGAAGTGATGGTTATGTTACTATTACAACACAAGCTATTTTGGGAAACTATGAAATCGGTATTGAACCAAAGCAGATATGCCTTAGCCCAGGTGTTTACATGGAGGATACAGAGTTCGGTAGGCAAGACAGACCATCGAAGTCGTGGAGCGCATATGAGGATGGCTCTTTAATAAGATGTAACTTAGATACGAAAGAAGTGGGCATTTCGGTTATTTGTGGTACAACAGCTACTGGTCTTTATAAATATTTAGAAGATACTCTTTACAGAGACATAAAGCCAGAGTGGATGGACAGCGGCTCATTTAAGTGCAGATGCCTTGAGGACGAACTACTTAGGGAACAGGAGTGTTGTTTAGTAGTACTAAAATACACTTCTTGAAGCAATTTGTAACAATTTTTTTAATTTCCTTTAAAAAAAGTATTTTATTATTTTGCAGGGAAATATTCCTAATTATGGCTGATAAGAAAGAGCTACGCGAAAGGTTTTCCAAGGAATGGGAAAAGCACTACAAGGTGCCTTTTCTAAAAGAAAAAGGTTTTTCTAGGCAAAAGTGTGAAAAATGCGGGCGCTTCTTTTGGAGTTTAAATCCAGGGCGCAAAGTTTGTGCTGACTCCAGCTGCTCAAGTTTTGGCTTCATTGGAAAAAAGACAAAGGGCTATGGTTATGTTGAAACTTGGCGTGAAATAGAGCGCTACTTTGTGAAGCACGGCCATAAAAGCATAGCACGCTATCCAGTGGTTGCAAGATGGCGTGATGATTTGTACTTTACAAATGCTTCAATAATTGACTTTCAGCCGTATGTTGTGAGCGGCGAGTTAGAGCCGCCGGCAAATCCACTTGTTGTGCCGCAGCCATGTTTAAGGTTTAATGATTTGCAGAATGTTGGCACAACAGGCCAGCATTATTCTGCATTCATAATGTTTGGCCAGCATGCTTTTAATTCCAAAAAGACAGGTCTTTTCTATTGGAAAAATGAGGCCTTAGAGCATGACTTCAATTACCTTACAAAGGTTATAGGCGTCCCAAAAGAAGAGCTTGTTTTCATGGAGGATGTTTGGGCTGGCGGAGGCACTTTTGGCCCTAGCATGGAGTATCTTGCTCACGGTGTTGAGCTTGGCAACTGCGTTTTTATGCAGTTCAGGGAAACACCTTCTGGCTGGGAGGAGCTCAAAACAAAAGTAATAGATATGGGCGCTGGCCTTGAGCGCTTGGCCTGGTACACAAATGGCACGCCAACAAGCTATGATATTGTTTTCAAAGATGTTCTGAAAAAGATGTTTGCTGATTCCGGCCTTAAGTACGATGCAAAAAAGTTTGCTCTTTTCTCAAAACTTGGCGGCGCTTTGAATGTGGAAGAAGGCAATGTTAGAGAAAAGCGCTCTCAAATACTCAAAAGCATTGGCCTTGAAGAAAAGGACTTTGAGGAGTCAATAAGGCCTGTCCAGGCATTGTATGCCTGTGCTGACCATCTTAAGGCACTCTTGTATGCTATTACCGATGGCATGCTCCCGAGCAATTCAGGCGGTGGCTACAACCTTAGGATTCTTCTTAGGCGCGTTTTTTCCTTTAACGAGGAATTTGACCTTAAGTTGGACATTGCTGGAATTTTGGAAACGCATGCAGTAGCGTTAAAAGGCCTGGATCCATTGTTGAGCTCTGGAGTTAACTCTGTTATTGAAATAGTTGCAGAAGAAGAACAGAAGAATAAAGAGTTGCGTGCAAAGGCAGGCCAAATAATAGCAAGCATAGTTGAAAAGGCATCAAAGGGCGAAAAAATAGGTGAAAGTGAGCTAATAAAGCTATACGAAAGCAACGGCATAGCGCCAGAGCTTATTGAAAAAGAGGCATCAAAAAAAGGTGTAAAATTAGAGATCCCAGAGAACTTTTACTACCTCATTGCAAAAAAGAATGAGAAAGCTGCTATGAGTGAGCAAAAAGCAACTCTCTCCAAAGAATATCCAAAGACAAAAGAATTATATTACAAGGATCCATTGCTCAGCAGTTTTAAAGCGAAGGTTATTGGCAAAGAAGGAAATAAAATAGTTCTTGACCAAACTGCCTTTTATGGGACTTCCGGTGGGCAGGCACACGATATTGGCAAAATCAACGGCGTACCTGTTGTTAGCGTAGAAAAGCTTGAGGGCATAACATTGCATGCTGTCTCGGAACCAGAAAAGTTTCGAATAGGTTCGTCTGTTACAGGTGTGATTGATATTGAAAGGCGCAAGCAGCTTATGAGGCACCATACAGCAACGCATCTTTTGAATGCCTGCTGCAAAAAGCTTTTGGGAATGCACATATGGCAGGCAGGTGCACAGAAAGATGTTGATAAGGCACATCTTGATGTGACCCATTACAAGCGAATAGCAAAAGAACAGATAAGGGAACTGGAGAAGATGGTGAATGCACTTGTGCTTGCAGACATACCTGTTAAAACATTTTTCATGCCAAGGAACGAGGCAGAGCAGAAATATGGCTTTACTCTTTACCAAGGTGGCTATGTGCCTGGCAAGGAACTTAGGATTGTTGAAATTCCTGGCGTAGATGTCGAGGCATGCGGTGGCACACATGCGTTGAGAACATCAGATATTGGATTTTTCAAGATAATAAAGCGCGAAGGCGTTCAAGACGGAATAGAGCGCCTTACATTTGTTTGTGGCCTTGAAGCCCTAAAAAATGTACAAGAAAAGGAAGCCATTTTAGAGGAGGCAGCAGCCAAGATATCAGTCCAGCCGCACGAGTTGCCAAAAGCTGTTGAAAGGTTTTTCTCAGAATGGAAGCAGCTTAGGAAAAAAGTTGACCTGTTGACAGAAAGAAATGCTTCTCTCATTGGAAAATCGCTGCTGTCTGAAAAAGGCCCATTGGTTAAGCTTTTTATTGATGATGCTGAAAAGAAAACACTTATTGAGATAGGCAATTATGTGATGTCAAATAGAGCTGACCTTGCTCTAGTGATTGGTTCAGGTAGTGACTTTGTTGTTTTTTGCGGTGATAAATCTGGAAAAAAAGCAAAAGATTTGCTTTCTGAGATATTATCAAAATTGCAAGGCAAAGGCGGTGGCAATGATCGCATGGCAATAGGCACTGCAGATGAAAATAAGATACGAGAATACTTGGCCAATGGCGGGTGATTTTTTTGGAATTTAGTAAACTTGAGCAAAAATGGCAGAAATATTGGGCCTCAAAAAAAGTTTTTGAGCCAGAGATAAAAAAAGGCAAGAAAACTTTTTACATTCAAGTTGCTTATCCTTACCCGAGCGGTGCTATGCACATAGGCCATGCGCGTACTTATACTGCCACAGATGTAGCAGCAAAGTACAAGATACTCACCGGCTTCAATGTGCTTATGCCAATGGGCTGGCATGTTTCAGGCACGCCAGTAATTGCTGCAGTCGAGGCATTGCAAAAAGGCAATGAAAAGACAGTAAAGATATTCCATGAAAATGCAAGAATACCGCTGGAGGACTTCAAATACCTAACTAAAAGCCCAGAAAGTTTTGTTGACTACATGATAAACAAAGCAAGATATGGCTATAAGGCCGGCTTTAAGAAATTGGGTTTAGGCATTGATTGGAGGCGTGAGCTAAAAACAATAGATCCGCAGTATAAGCGTTTTATTGAATGGCAATACAAAACACTTGCGTCAAAGGGCTATCTTGTAAAGAAAGCATATCCTGTGCGCTACTGCCCTACTTGCAAAAATCCTGTTGGGGATCATGACCTAAGCGAAGGCGAAGGCCTTGGAATCCAAGAATTTACATTGCTTAAGTTCAAGCTTGATGAGAATGTTTATTTAATTGCTGCAACCCTCCGCCCAGAAACTGTTTTTGGGCAAACAAATCTTTGGGTAAGGCCTGATATTGAATACCTTAAAATAAAGGTAGGCCCTGAGTATTGGGTTGCAAGCAAAGAATTCTTCGAGAAGTACAAGGAGCAAAACAGAGATATAGAGAAAGTCGGCTCAGTTAAGGGCTCAGAGCTTATTGGCAAAGAGGTTTTTGCTCCGGGAATTGAACGAAAAGTACTTGTTCTTCCTGCAAAGTTCTGCGATCCAGCTACAGGCACGGGCATTGTAACCTCAGTTCCGAGTGATGCACCTATTGACTATATTGCCTTGAGAGACCTTCAGCAGGACAAATCTTTGGCGGAGAGCTTTGGGCTAAACTACGAGGCACTTCTTTCAATAAAGCCGATCCCAATAATTGATCTTGAGGGCTACGGGAACCTAGCAGCAGTTAAGATTTGTGATGACCTTGGCATAAAAAGCCAGAACGATTCTGAAAAACTTGAAGAAGCAAAGAAAATTGTTTACAAACTGGGATTTCATAAAGGAGTTATGAACAGCAACTGTAGCGCTTATGCAGGCATGCAGGTTAACAAAGCAAAAGAAATGGTCAAAAATGAGCTTTTAGAAAAAGGCCAAGCAGCTAATTTTTATGAGCTTGAGGGCAAGGTTGTATGCAGATGTGGCTCACAATGCGTAGTTCGTATCTTAGAGGACCAATGGTTTGTTAAATACTCTGACGAGAAGTGGAAGGAAGAATCCAAGAAAACCTTGCAGGGAATGCAGATTGTTCCCGAGCTTTTCAGAGCAAACTATGAAAAGGTCTTCGATTGGCTTGACGACAAGCCATGCACAAGGTCAAAAGGCCTTGGAACAAACTTCCCTTTCCAGAAAGAGCTTATACTAGAGCCGCTGGCAGATTCAACAATCTATATGGCATACTTCACAATCGCACATCTAATAAAGCAAGTTCCTCCTGAGAACCTTGAGCCGGAGGTCTTTGATTACATATTCCTCGGCAAGGGCAAAATATCTGACATCTCAAGAAAGTATGGGATTAAAAAGAAACTTATTGAGGAGATGAGAGAGTCCTTTAACTATTGGTACCCTCTTGCCTATAATGTCAGTGCCATTGAGCTTATACCAAATCACATGTCATTTTCTATTTTCCAGCACACAGCAATTTTTCCACCTAATAAAAGGCAGAAAGGAACCCTAAACCTTGGAATGGTTGTTCTTGAAGGCAGAAAAATGTCATCTTCCAAAGGTAACGTGATCCTTATAAATGACATGTGCGACTCCATCGGTGCTGACTTTGTTAGATTCTTCCTGATGAATATCGTTGAGCCATGGGAGGAATTGAACTGGCAGCAGAGGGAAATTGAGAAGAGTTTTTCTAAGCTAAGCTCCTTTGTGGAACTAATTTTAGATAATGCTGCCAAAGCCAAGAAAGGAAGGCTTAAAGGCCTTGACTTGGCAGAGAGATGGTTTTACAATAGAATCAATGAACGAATCAATGAATATGTTGAAGGCATGGAGAAAATGGAATTCCGAAGGGCCTTGCAGTGCATATCATTCCAGCTGATGAAGGACTTCTACTGGTATGAAAAGAGGAGAAGCAGGCACAATAAGCAGCTCATGCATTACTTCTTAAGCAACTGGGCTCTTTGCATTGCACCTTTCATGCCTCACATAGCAGAGGAACTTTGGCAAAAGCTTGGTAATAAAAGGTCCATTTTCTTTGCAAAGATCCCAAAAAAGCTTAAGACAGACCCGAAAATCAACGCTGCAGAAAGCATCATAGTCAGCGTTGTTGATGATCTAAATGAGATAAAAAGGCTTGCAAATATAGAAAAACCAAAGAAGATTTACATCTATGTGTGCAGTGGTTGGAAGCAGGACTTATTTGTTTTGCTCAAAGGCAAGCTTCAAATGCCTGATCAAAATACAGCCATAAAGATTGCTATGAGCAATGATGCAATAAAAGCCAAAGGAGCAACGGCTGTAAACATGGCAAAAAAGTTTGCTGCAAAATGGAATGAACTCAGGGAGCTTACACCAGTAGACGAAATTAAAGTATTAAGTGCAGCAAAACCATTCCTTGCTGGGCTTTTTGGTTGTGATGTAATAATACAAAGCGAGGATAAAGCAGAGTATGACCCGAAAAATAAGGCAAAGGATTCTATGCCTTTTAAACCAGCCATATACATTGAATAGTTAAAATACTCACATGCTATGCTGCTAATTTCAATTTTTCCCATCATTTTTTACTTCAAGTAGCACTTTTATTTTCT
>JAWALG010000025.1:0-17742 GCA_038886995.1 Candidatus Iainarchaeum sp. | reverse complement strand
AACAAAGGCGCAATTGACCGGTGCCTTGGCAGAAGTTCATACTTTAGGGTTTACGAGTCAACTCAAACACGATACCCTGGTGGCCAAAGAGACAAGTTTGAGGTCCCGAGTGAAGAAATTGTGGGATACCAAGGTGCAGAAGCATACAAATCACTTGGAGAAGACGGCTTGGCCGAAGTCGAGTCTTATGTTGATGAAAAACAAGTTCTAATTGGCAAAACTTCGCCGCCGAGGTTCTTGGAAGAGATTGCAGAGTTTGGTGTTGTTAAGGAACGCCGCAGGGAAGCATCTGTGAGCACAAGAAAAAATATGGGTGGCTATGTGGACAGTGTTTTCCTTACTGAGGGTCCTCAGGGAGATATTGTTGCAAAAGTAAAGACACGCTCAGAGCGTATCCCTGAGGTTGGTGACAAGTTTGCTTCAAGGCATGGTCAAAAAGGTGTTGTTGGTGCAATAATCCCTGAAGAAGACATGCCGTTCAACACAGACGGGATAAGACCTGACCTCATACTAAACCCGCATTCAATACCAAGCAGAATGACAATAGGGCACTTGCTCGAGATGCTTGCTGGAAAGGCAGCTTGTTTGAAAGGAGAGATAATTGATGGCACTGCATTCAATGACATAGAGCAAGAGGATATTGAAAAAATACTTATAGAAAATGGTTTAAGTCCTAGCGGAATGGAAACATTTTATGATGGAATAAGCGGCGAGAGGATTGAAGGAAGGATATTCACAGGTGTGATAACTTACAGGCGCCTATACCACTTGGTTGCCCATAAGATGCAGGCAAGGTCAAGAGGGCCTGTGCAAATACTCACAAGGCAGCCGACAGAAGGCAAAGAAAAGGAAGGTGGCCTCAGGTTTGGTGAAATGGAAGGTGAAACACTAATAGGGCATGGGGCAAGCATGCTCTTGCAAGAAAAGATTGTTGAGGACTCAGACAAGTCAATTGAATTTGTATGCGAGAAATGTGGAATTGTGGCTGTAAACGACAGGATAAGGAATAAGAAGTACTGCCCAATATGCAAAAACTCAAAGGTCTATGCTGTTGAAATGAGCTATGCATTTAAGCTAATGCTTGATGAGCTTAAAGCTCTCGGGATATATCCGAAGCTTAATCTTGTGAACAAAGCATAATTTAATGGTGGTATTATTGTTATACAAAAAAATTGGTTCCATTGATTTCAGGATCTTGAGCCCTGAAATCATAAGAAAGATGAGTGCTATTGAAATAAAAACTGCAGAGACATACGATAAAGACGGTTACCCGATGGAGGAGGGGCTTATGGACCCACACCTCGGTGTAATAAACCCTGGGTTGCGTTGCAAGACATGCGGCCAAACAATGAAACATTGTCCTGGGCATTTTGGCTCTCTTGAACTTGTAAGGCCGGTAATACATGTTAAATTTGCCAGAAAGATCGAAGAGATACTTGAAGTAACTTGTAGCAACTGTGGGCGCATACTCCTGAACGATGACATTTTAGCGAATTTAGAAAAGGAATATAGCAAAAGCTGGGAAGAGAGATACAAAAAGATTAAGGCAAAGACAAAAAAGGTTTCAAAGTGTCCACATTGCAACACCAGCAGGGCAAAAATAATAGTTGACAGGCCAACCAACTTTTTCTTTGATGGAAATCCACCAAGAAGGGTATATCCAACAGAGATAAGAGAGTGGCTTGAGAAAGTCAGAAGCGAGGACTTAAAGCATTTCGGCCTTAACCCGGAACATGTCAGACCAGAGTGGTTTGTCATTACTGTGCTTGCGGTGCCTCCAATAAATATAAGACCGTCAATAACACTTGAAAGTGGCCTTAAATCAGAGGATGACTTAACACACAAGCTCGCTGAAATAATAAGGATAAATGATAGGCTGCGAGAGAATATTGAAGCTGGGGCACCACAATTAATAATTGAAGACCTGTGGGACTTATTGCAGTATCATGTAACAACTTACTTTGACAACCAAACAGCAGGCGTATCGCCAACAAAGCACCGCTCAGGCAGACCTCTACAAGCATTGAGCGATAGGCTCAAGGGCAAGAAAGGGCGTTTCAGGTATAACCTCACAGGAAAAAGGGTAAACTTTGCTGCGAGATCAACAATAACTCCGGATCCGTACATTTCAGTAAACGAGGTGGGTGTCTCAGAGCAGATTGCCAAGGAACTAACAGTGCAAGAAAGTGTGACTTCATGGAATATCTCAACAATCAGGGAACTAATAAAAGACGGCAAGGTATTCTCAGTAACCAGACCTGACGGGCTTAGAAAAAGGGTTTTGGAAGAAAACAGGCAAGAGATAAGCAAAGAAATTGATGTTGGCTATGTAGTGGAAAGAATTTTGCAGAACGGCGACATCGTTCTTTTTAATAGGCAGCCATCACTTCATAGAATTTCTATGATGGCACACTTTGCAAGGATTGTTCCAGGAAAAACCCTTAGGATGAATCCCATAATATGCAAACCTTACAATGCTGACTTTGATGGAGACGAAATGAACCTTCATGTTCCACAAACACCGGAAGGACAGGCAGAGGCAAGGGAACTAATGCTTGCGGAGAAGCATGTGATAAGCCCAAGGCATGGTGGGCCAATAATAGTCCTTGAAGAAGATGGAATAAGCGGAGCTTTTATACTTACCATGGACCAAACTGAATTTGATGCAGACAAAGCGTACCAGTATTTCTATGAGATGGGAATAACTGAACCACCGAAACCGGACCGCGGAGATAAGTATTCCGGGAAACTAATATTTAGCCAATTATTGCCTAAGGACTTAAACTTACACTACAAGTCAAGAATGTGTGAGATTCTTAGCAAAACATCACCCAACTACAAATGCAAGGGCTTGGATTGCCCTTTTTGTGTTACTATAAAAAACGGCATTTTGGAAAAAGGAGTCATTGACCAAAATTCTTTGGGTGAAGTTAAAGGTGTGCTTGTAGACGCCCTTGCAAGAAGATATCCACCAGAGGTGCTACGCGAATTTTATGATAGGTTTAGCAGGATATATGCTGATATTATAACCACAAAAGGTATGAGCGTAGGCCTTGAAGAATACGAAGTCAGCAACAGCATAAAATCAGCTATGGACGCTGCGATAAAGGAGTGCATGCAAAAGGGCGAGCAAATTGTGAAAAAGTATAGAGATAAGACCTTGCAGCTTATACCTGGCAGAAACTTTGAGGAGAGCTTTGAAATTTACATGATGAGAACAACTGCTGAGGCAAAACAGAAGATAGAATCACTTATACTTAAGGAGAAAGTAGAGGATATGCTTGAAAAGCCGAAATACAACTCAATAGTCATGATAATCTCCGGTTCAAGGGGCGGTAGCATAAACCTTGTGAATATAAGTGGCTTTTGGGGTCAGGCTTCGGTTAGGGAAGGAAGACCTAAGCGCGGTTACCGAAACAGAGTCCTTTCACTTGAGAACGAAGGTGACCAAGGCATAAAGGCCAGGGGCTTTATAACTCAAAACTTCCTGAAAGGAATGGATGCTGAGGAATACTTCTTCCATTCCATAGGCGGAAGACAAGGTGAGGTTGACACTGGCGTAAGCACAAAGGTTTCTGGCTACCTTTACAGGCGCCTTGCGAATTCATTAAAGGACTTAGTTGTGGACTATGACTGCACAGTAAGGACAAGTTCTAACCAGATTGTCCAATTTACTTATGGCGATGACGGCGTATTCCCGAAAAACACTCGCTTGGGCAAGGTTGTAGATGTAAAAGAGGTTGTTTACGAGATCCTTAAAGACAATAAAGCAGAGAAGACAACAAGGGCTGAGCTCTCAGTTGAAATGCTTAATGAAAAGTTTGCTTCTCTTAGAGGCAACTTGCCTGAAAAGGCATGGATTGAGGTCCTAGAAACAATAGTGGAAAATAAGCTAAATGAAGAAGCTTCAAAAGAACTCATTGAAAAGATAAAGATGCGTTACGAAATGGCGGCTGTAGAACCATGTGAAGCTGTTGGCATTATTGCTGCGCAATCGATGGGGGAGCCGGGCACACAACTAACACTAAGAACAAAGCATTATGCGGGTGCTGCTGAAGTAAGTGTTGGATCAGGAATACAAAGGATTGAAGAAGTCGTGGATGGTCGCAGCAAGACAAAATACTCAAGCATGACAATACACTTGAATGAATCCATAAGGGGCAACAAAAAGAAGGTAGAAGAGTTTGCAAGAGATATAATTGAAGTAAAGGTTCAGGACATTGCGAAGGTCAAAGAAAATCTTGAAAAAGAAATTGCAGAGATAGAAATTGTTGAAGAATGGGTCAAGGAAAGGAACCTTGACAAAGAAACACTTCTTGAAAAAATAAAAGAAGCTATAAAGAAGGGCAAGGTCTCGAAACGTGGTGACAAACTAGTTGTTTCTTTTGAAGGTTTGCGCCTTTCATACCTAAAAATAAGAAGTGAAGTGCTTAAAATAATGAGAAAGAGGCTTCAAGGCATACCTGGAATTGAAAAAACGATAGTAGTTGAAGAAAATGGTGAGTTTATCGTTAAAACGCTAGGCACTAACTTAAAAGCGATAATGAAGAGGCCTGAGGTAGACCAATACAGAACAATTACTAATGACATCGTAGAAATAGCAAAAGTATTGGGAATTGAGGCGAGTAGAACCGCAATTGCTAATGAGTTGCATAGAGTACTAAAAGAAAACAATATCAAGGTGGACATTAGGCACCTACTGCTGCTTGCAGACCTGCTCACATTTACCGGTGAGATAAAAGGCACAGTCAGAACAGGAGTCATGCGGCTTAAAAGCTCTCCGTTTGCAAAAGCCGCGTTTGAGGAAACGGTTAAGCATCTGTTTGATGCAACACTCTATGGTGAAAATGAGCCGCTCAGAGGCATAGTGGAAAACATAATTGTTGGCCTGCCCGTAAAGGTTGGCTCAGGAAAAGTTGAACTTGTGATGAAGGAGTAGGTGGTTTTGCATGGATGTCGGTGTAGAAATAAGGCGAGCTGTAGATTCTGGAAAAGTGCTTATTGGCTATCGTGAATGTGAAAAAAATGTTTTAAAAGGTATTGGAAGATTATTAATAGTAAGCAAACAATTTGAAAATAAAAAAATAGAAAAGTTAAAGCATATTGCTAATGTTGCTGGAATTCCTTTTATGCAGTTTGAAGGAAGCCCGGCAGAGCTTGGCGCAATATGTGGCAGACCACACACTGTGTCAACGATGTTAGTTCTGGAGGAAGGTAAGAGCAAAATTGTCGAGATACATAAAAGAGGTGAAAAAAGTAAGAAAAAGCAGGCAAATGCAAAGTAAGTTTTTCACTGATTGCCATTTGCAGCTTAGTAACAGGTGTGTGTTCAGTAATGAAGTTGACGCAGCAAGAAATTTTTTACATGAGTAAATTCGATTCTTTTACTGGGGTTCCAGTCAAGGATTGTGTAGTGGACGATAAAGTTGTTGCTTTCCTAGTAAAACCAGAAGACGTTGGTAAAGCGATTGGCTCAAATGGCTCTAAAGTGAAAGTACTTTCAAAGCATTTTGGAAAAAAGGTAGAGGTATTTGCAATGCATGAAAAAGTTGAAGATTTCATAATAAATGCTTTTCCGGGCATAAATTTTAGTTCAATAGAAAGAAATGGCAAAAGTTTGTTTGCGAAACTTTCAAGTGACGAAAGGAGAAAGTTTATGGAAAATATGTCAAGATTTAAAAGAATAAAAGCTTTTGCTGAAAGGGATTACAACATTGAAGAATTTAGGTTTTAGGTGAAATTATGGCAACAGGGGAATTTGCAGCAAGGAAGCTCGAAAAAAAGAGGAAAAGGTGGAGATGGAAGCAGGCTAAATACAAGAAGAGAATGCTCAGAAAATTTGGGAAATTAACAGATCCGCTTGAAGGTGCACCACAGGGCCGTGCAATAGTTCTCGAAAAGCGCGGCGTTGAGGCGAGGCAACCGAACTCAGCTATAAGAAAATGTGTGCGTGTACAACTAATAAAAAATGGAAGGCAGGTAACTGCTTTTGCACCGAGAGATGGTGCAATAAAATATATTGATGAACACGATGAGGTTTTGATTGAAGGTCTTGGGGGCAGAAAACATGGTGCTAAAGGAGACCTTTGGGGTGTTAAATATAAGGTCATTACTGTTAATAACCAAAGCTTAGAGATGTTGAGAACAGGCAGAAAGGAAAAAATAAAGAGGTAATTACATGGCAAAAGTATTTGATCGCTGGGAGTCAGACAATATAGTCATTAAAGACATCGGTTTGGCTGATTACATAACTAAAGAAGCAAAGATAATTCCACATTCATTTGGCCTTGGCTCAAGGAAAAAATTCGGAAAAGCAAAGATTTTCATAGTTGAAAGGTTAATTGACAAAATAATGAGAAGTGGCCAAGGAAAAAGGAAATTAAGCGGCAAGTTTATAAGAGGCCGAGGTGCAACAGGAAAAAAGCTCAAGGCAATGAAAATAGTGGAAGAAGCACTTGAGATTGTTGAGAAAAAAACATCCAGCAACCCTGTTGAAGTGCTTATAAGAGCCGTTGAGAATTCTGCGCCCAGGGAAGATGTTACAAGGTTCAGAAAAGGTGGCCTTATATACTCGCAAAGCGTCGATGTTGCGCCCATGAGGCGCCTAGATGAAGCTCTAAAAAATATTGCTATTGCTGGATTTGCTAATTCATACAGGTCTAAGAAAAGTGCAGCAGAAGCTCTTGCTGAAGAAATTGTGCTTGCTGGACAAGGAGATGTTAAGAGTTACGCAATAAAGCGCAGAAACGAGATTGAAAGAATAGCTGCAAGCAGCAGGTAACTGGTGGTGATTTAGTTGGGAAGACGTGAAGAAATGGTAAAACTTGCACAGCAGATGATGCTAAACAAAAGCAACATAAGGAATATGGGTATTATAGCCCACATTGACCACGGAAAAACTACAATGAGTGATTCACTAATTGCTGCGGTTGGCCTAATGAGCGAAGAACTTGCAGGTCAGCAGCTGGTTATGGACTTCTATGAACTAGAGCAGCAGCGTGGCATAACTATAAACGCGGCAAATATATCCCTTGTATACAAGTATGGAGATGAAGGTTACCTAGTAAACCTTATAGACACGCCGGGCCATGTTGACTTCGGTGGTGAAGTAATAAGGGCTATGCGTGCAGTCGATGGTGTAATTGTGGTTGTTGACGCCGTAGAAGGAGTAATGCCACAAACTGAAACTGTGCTTAGGCAAGCACTACGCGAAAATTGCAGGCCGGTTTTGTTCATAAACAAAGTAGATCGATTAATAAACGAGCTCAAGGTTGATGAAAAGGAGATGCAAGAGCGACTTGTAAAGGTTATTGCAAAAGTCAACACATTGATAAAAAAATTTGCTGCAGAACAGTTCAAAGAAAAGTGGCAGGTTAAAGTTGAAGATGGCAGCGTTTCTTTTGGCTCCGCGTTGCAGAAATGGGCTGTTTCTGTGCCTAACATGAAAAGAACTGGCATTGGCTTTAAGGAAGTTTTCACTCACTGTAAAGAAGGTACACAAGATGAGCTCTCAAAGAAGAGCCCTCTTTATAGAACTGTTATGGAGATGGTCATAAGGCATTTGCCTAGCCCCGTGGATGCTCAAAAGTATAGAATACCTACTATCTGGAGCGGAGATCTTGAAAGCGAAAGCGGAAAAGCAATGCTTAATTGCGATGAAAATGGTCCGTTAGCAATGATGATAACTGATGTAACGATTGATCCTCACGCTGGGGAAATCGCAACAGGCAGGATATTTTCTGGGAAGCTAAAACCTGGTCTCAAGGTTAAGATTGACGGAAAAAGGGACTCAAATGTTCAGCAGGTTTGCCTCTTCATGGGGCCTGAGAGAGTGAACATAGATTTTGTGCCTGCTGGTAATATCGGCGCAATAGTTGGCATGAAAGATGTTAGGGTTGGTGAAACTGTTAGCACTGCTGAGATTCAGCCCTTTGAATCATTCAAGAGCTCTTTTGAACCTGTGATAACTGTAAGTGTTGAGGTTAAAAAAACCACTGACTTACCAAAACTTATAGAGGTCCTGAAAAAGATAACAAAGGAAGACCCAAACGTTGTTGTTAATATAAACCAAGAAACAGGTGAACATCTGATAAGCGGTATGGGGGAACTTCATTTAGAAGTTACAAAATACAGGATTGAAGTTGACAATGGAATACCTGTTGAAATGAGCAACCCAATTGTTGTTTATAGGGAAACAATAAGGGCTAAAAGCCGTGAGCTTACAGGAAGAAGCCCAAACAAGCACAATGATTTTACAATGGTTGTTGAGCCAATGAGTGAAGAAATGCTTGAAAAACTCATAGAAGCGAAGCTTGAAGGCAAGATAAGGAAAAAGGATACTGATAAGATTGCTAAGCTTGAAAGCATAGGCCTGAGCTCAGACGAAGCAAAAAAGGTTTGGTGGATACATAACAATTGCTTACTTATAGACAATACGCGAGGAATAGAAGCAATACAAGAAATACAGGAGCTTGTTTGTCAGGGCTTTGTTGACGCAATAAATGAAGGCCCTCTGGCAAAGGAAAAATGCTTAGGTCTGATAGTTCGCTTAATTGATGCACGCCTGCACGAAGACGCAATACACAGAGGGCCGGCACAAGTTTTGCCAGCAATAACAAGGACAATATTTGCCTGTATGTTAAGCTCGAAACCGTTGCTTCTGGAGCCAAGACAGAGGTTATTCATAAATATACCACAAGAATATATGGGTGCTGTGCTGAAAGAGCTTCAACAGAGGAGAACTACTATTGAAGAAATGCGAACAGAGGGCGACTTAACAATAATAATAGCAATTGCACCTGTAAAAGAGCTTATTGGCTTTAGTTCAGCAATAAGGTCTGTAACGCAAGGAAAAGCTATATGGACTGCTGAATTTTACGACTATAAAGCCTTGCCTGAAAACATGCAGAAAGATATCATAAAGGAGTTGCGCACAAGAAAAGGCCTGGAGCCAGAGCCGAAGCCAGCAGAGTATTTCCTTAGCTGATAGGAACTGCTTAGCCAAAGGCAATTGTCAAGGTTATAATATTTAAATTTAATGGTGTAACTATATAGTTTATTGCAAAATTTGTAATTTTTATGGTTATTTGGAGGTATGGATATGGCTGAGAAAAAACACATAAACCTAATATTTATAGGACATGTAGACCACGGAAAATCTACAACTGTTGGTCGCTTATTGTATGACTCTGGAGCGGTCAGCGAACAGGATCTGAGGAAAATTGAAGCTGAAGCAAAAGAGCTTGGTAAAGCGTCTTTTGTATTCGCTTTCGTGATGGACCGCCTAAAGGAAGAAAGAAAGCGCGGAGTAACGATTGATCTTGCCTATAAGAAATTCGAAGGCAAAAAGAACTCATTTACAATAATCGATGCTCCAGGGCATAAGGACTTTGTAAAAAACATGATAACTGGTACAAGCCAAGCTGATGCTGCTGTGCTCGTGGTATCAGCAAAAGAGGGAATACAGCCACAGACAAAGGAGCACGCATTCCTATCACAAGTAATGGGAATAAAACAGATGGTTGTTGCAATAAATAAGATGGATGAAGTTAACTATGATAAAGGCAAATACGAGCAATTGCAGAAAGAAATGCAGAAGCTGCTAACAACAATTGGCTACAAGCCAGAGCAGCTTAAATTTGTTCCAATATCAGCTTGGAAAGGGGATAACTTAGTGAAAGGCAAAGGCGCCCTAGATTGGTGGAATGGCCCACAGCTTATTGATATACTTGACTCTTTAGAGGCACCACCGTTGCCTACAGACAAGCCGTTGAGGATACCTGTTCAAGATGTTTATACAATTAAAGGCATAGGTACAGTTCCTGTCGGCAAGGTTGAAACAGGAATACTTAAGCCAAACGATAAGGTAATAGTTATGCCCGGAGGCAAAGTGGGTGATGTCAAGTCCATAGAAATGCATCACCAGGCGCTTCCTCAAGCAGTTCCTGGTGACAATATTGGCTTTAACATAAGAGGCCTCGGAAAAGAGGATATCAAAAAAGGCGATGTTGTCGGGCACACTACAAATCCACCAACAGTAGCAGAAGAATTCATAGCTCAGATTGTGGTTTTGAACCACCCAACAGCGATACCTGTTAACTATACTCCTGTGTTCCACATCCACACAGCACAGCTTTCTTGTAGGATAATCGAGATACAAAAGAAGCTTGACCCAAAAACAGGCCAAGTTCTCGAGGAAAACCCCAAGTTCATAAAGACGGGGGATGCTGCAATAGTTAAGGTTAAGCCGCTTAAGCCAGTGGTTGTGGAAGAATACAGCAAGTTCCCACAGCTAGGAAGGTTCGCAATAAGGGACATGGGCCAGACAGTTGCTGCCGGAATAGTTGTAAAAGTTACACCAAAAGCAGCATAAATATTGAAGATTGGGCGTAATGCCCTTTATTTTTTTATTTTTTGTTTTAGCAGTGGTAAAAATGCAAAAAGCGCGCATAAGGCTTTCAAGCCCTGACTACAAGGTCTTGGAAGAAGTGAGCAGCAGTATAGTAGACATTGCTAAGCGCACCGGAGCAAAATACTCCGGACCTGTGCCACTGCCAACAAAGCAAATTGAGATTGCCACACGCAGAGGAATGTCAGCGGGCGGCTCAAAGACATACGAGCGATGGCAGATGCGGATTCATAAAAGGCTTATTGACATACAATCGGATGAGCGCACCTTGCGCAGAATAATGCACATCGAAATCCCTGATAAAGTGCACATGGAAATAGAATTGATGGGGTAACGTAAGCCATTATTTTTTTCCTTCTCTTAGCTCTTATCCTGTAACTTCAGCTCTCTAATGTAATCTTTACAGACCTATAGTCATAGTTACAGCTTTTACAAAAAAGCATACACTCATTTGAATTTGGTGTGGAAACGAGGGCTCCATTTGTTAGCGCTTTCATATATATTGGCTTTTTTCCCAACTCTTTTGGGGGTTTATAAAAACCTATTGCAGATACTATTTCGCCAGGTTTTATTAAAAATTCCCATGCTGAAGAACTAAAGTCGTATTCCCCATTAACGGCACACTGCTCTATGATGTAATGTTGCTTTTGATCTTTACTTGCCTTTTTCGTTGTTTGGGTTGTGAGAAGAGAAAACAAAAAACAATAACCTCACTTATTATTACTCTTCTTTTTTTGCATAATCAAAAAATACCTAATTCCAATAAGAGAGCATAACAAAAAGAATATTGCATAACCGTAAAAGGCCTTTGACCAATGCATGTCTGGCAAAAAAAGAGAATTGAAGAGCGTATTAAATGTGGGAAATAGGTGATAGGTTGGAAAGTAGATAGTGGCAAAGGATATTGTCAATATAATTATACTTTTGCAAATTTTTGTCTTAAACACCTTAATGAAAATAAAGGCCATTGTAAAGGCAGTGAAGATCCAAGCAAAAATTATTCCAAAACTCATAGTCAGTGCCGGGGTAAAGTAAGATTCAATGTATGGAAATGGCATAACGAAAAGGAATGGAATCCTAAATTTGAAGCCAAGGAAATCCAAAAAAGGAATTGCTAAGTGCAGAAGCTGTAAGTACAGAGTGTATGAAAAAATCTTTCTATAGGGGGTTGATTCGCCAAGTTTTTTTGAAAGAAAATGAAGTATAAAAGCTCCGAAGAAGCAAAGGTATATCGGACCTATGAACATTGTGAGATTAATGTCTAAATCAAAGGAATACCATTTTTGGTTTACACGGATTCCGAGTGCAATTTCAAGGGCATTTCTGATAAGACCAATAAAACCAAGTAAAAATATGAGCACGATCAATCTAACAAAAAAGTTCTTTATTAGCTTTTTTTCACTCATAGAGCACACTTTCTCATAAAAAATAAAACGATGCAAATGAAATAAACACATAAGCCATTACAAATGATATTATCTGCCTATAAAGAAGCCGTATATCTGATTTTTGTCTAAAAAAGAAATGAGCAACTATGATCATGGTGCCGATAATTAGAACTGATACATAAATTTTAGCCTTGGTTGCTGGCATCAGAAGAGTGGCGCATAAATTCAAAAGCAAAACGGCTAAAGAGTAAAAAAGCAATTTTTGTCTACCCAAAAGCGCAAACCAATTCTTGCAGTGGAAAGCAGAATCTCCTTTTACATCCTCAATATCTTTCAGTGGCAAAATAGCCAAAGCGTATAAAAAAATTGAAAATATGTAGGGCACATTTGTTTGACTACCTCTATTAACTAAGTAACCTGAGGAGAGTGGTAAAATTAGCACAATTGACGCAAGCAAAAGCGAAAGAATATGGTTTCTTTTAAAGCGGAAAGGTTCAACTGAATACAACAGCCCGCCAATTGGAAAAACCAAAAAAATATGCGCATGCCAAGACAAACCAAAAACTGAGTAAGGCCACAGTAAAGAAAGAGCTAAAAGAAGCGAACAGTAAGCCAGCGCGTCTTTTGGCTTAATTATACCTTTCGCCATTGGTCTGTTTGGCTTGTTTATTTTATCAATCTGGGCATCAGCCCAAGAGTTAATGCAATAAACAAAATTAAGAGATATAATTGAAACCAAAAAGGCAACCAAAAGGTCTAAAGTTTCTAACCCATCTGCAAAAAGTGCACCCAACAAGTAACAGAAAAAAGAAATAAATGCGACATCAGCACGGTAAAGCATCAGATAGGCCAAAATTTTTTTTCTCATTTCAATATAATAATAACAATTTAATTTAAAATAAGATTATTTCTTTGGAATGTTATGCAAACTTCGTGATATGTTTAAATAAATAATTTCCCATAAAGGAAGCATGCAAGGGCACAAATTTGCCTTCTTAGCCATTTTTTCTATAATCATCCTTTGTGGCTTGATAGCTCGCCTAGCAATAATTGAGGTAAGGCCTGTTCATCATGACGAAGGTGTAAATGGCTATTTCGTGGCTCAGATCCTAACATTTGATAAAATTGGCTATGACCAATGCGTTGCCAAAGGCGAATTTTGGTTGTTATGTGCAATTAAAAACAACAGCACATGGCGCTATGATTATGAAAATTACCATGGGCCAGCGCCTTTTTACATGATGGCACTTTCCGTTCTTATCTTTGGTGAAAATATATTTGCAATGAGGTTAGTACCTGCATTACTTGGTGCTTTTATTGGTTTGTTTGTACTTCTTTTTAGAAAGAACCTTGGTAATATTGGCTCTATTGTTGCTTGCTTTTTCCTATTATTTTCACCTGCACTTCTTTATTATTCCCTAGATGCAATACATGAGTATTTCTTTGCTTTTTTTGCATTTGGTGGCCTTTGCCTCTTATTAAAATTTGCTGAAAGCTTTAGGGAAAGATACCTTTACGCCGGTGTTGCCTTTTTGGCACTAACTTTTACAACAAAAGAGGCCTCATTCCTTACAGCCCCAGCTATTGCAGCAATAGCTTTCTTTGTTTTTCTTGCGAATGCTTGCGAGAAAAAAATTCACTTGAATCCAAAGCTATACAACAAAATAGTATTGATGACTATCATATCCATAATTATTTTTGCTTCAATATTTGTTACGCTTTTTACTTCACTTTTCGCTAACATGCGCGGTGCTATTGATGCCTTTAAGTCGCCTTTTGTATGGAGTGAAAGGATGACTGGGCAAAGCGGGCATGAAAAGCCGGAAGATTACTATTTTACTTTGATTATTTTTTCGGAGATTGCAATGTTTTTTTTGGCAATTGTGGGGTTTATTATTGCTTTTTACAGGCAAAACAACACAATGTTGGCCTTTGCTGCATTTTTCATTTTCTTCATTGTTGGTGCATCAGTGCCAAAGTATAAGGTTCCTTGGGGTTTAATTACGGCATTGCCGCCGTTGGCAATTCTTGCCGGTTACAGCGTAGAGGAGATCTACAAAACGCTTCCAAAGATAAAGGCAGTTAAGATTGCATTCATTGTCTTGATCTGCGCTGTTGTTCTGTATACTTTATACCAATCTCTTTTGCTTAGTACAGTGGAATCTGAGAGCGAAGAAAACAAGTTAGCGTATGTACAAACAAAGTTTAGTACAACGCAAGCCCTAAAAAAACTTGAGGCAATTGGAAGAAACGACTTGAGCATTGCTGTCATAAGTAGCCAGAGCACTTGGCCTTTGCCATGGCTTCTAAAACGCTACAACACATCTTATTACGATGGCGAAACCCTCTCATCTCTTGAAATATCTTTCTATGATTTTGTTTTAGTGGAAAAGATTTATGACTATAAAATTTCAGTTTCGGAAAAAGAAAGATTTTGCCAAGACGAAATATCCCTAAGGCCTGGAATGGAGATGTATGCCTACTTTAAGAAAGATGTGTTTAAAGGGGCTTGCAAATGAAAGAGAACATAATTCTTGCATCAGACCATGCTGGCTTTTGTCTAAAGGAGATCATACGTGATTGGCTCAAAGAGAGGGGATACAAAGTAAAAGATGTCGGCTGCTTTTCTGAGGAAAGTTGCGATTATCCGGACTATGCGGAAAAAGGTGCCTTTGAAGTTGTTAAGCGAAAAAACAGCGTTGGTATTTTCATCTGTGGAACTGGAATTGGAATGTGCATTACAGCAAATAAAGTAAGGGGCATCAGGGCTGCGCTTATACATAATGAGTTTACTGGGAAAGCTGCGAGGGAGCACAATAACGCTAATGTTATTTGCATTGGTGCAAGAGTTACTAGCACTGAAGAAGCGAAGAAAGCAATTGAATCTTTTCTTAGTTCAAGCTTTCTTGGCGAAAGGCACGAAAGAAGAGTAAGTAAGATAATGGCAATTGAAGAAAAGAGAATGCAATAGTTTGCAGATAGCAAGGACTTTACAAAAAGTCAAGCCACTTAAAGTATTTATTGTCCTTTCCATGCACAATATCAAAATATTTCTTTTGAAGTTTTTTTGTTATTTCCCCCGGATCGCCTATTTCAATACCATCAACTTCTCTTATTGGCGTTACTTCGGCTGCTGTGCCAGTAACAAAGGCCTCATCTGCAGCATAAAGCATTCCTCTTGTGATATCTTCCTCTCTGACTTCATAGCTGAGTTCTCTTGCAATCTTAATGATGCTATCCCTAGTTATGCCAGGCAGAATGCTTGCATGTAAAGGCGGTGTGTAGAGCACTGAATCCTTTACGATAAATATATTCTCACCAGTTCCTTCTGAGATAAAACCACGAGAGTCGAGCATTATTGCCTCTTCACAACCGCAACGCAAAGCTTCGATCTTTGCGAGGATTGAATTAAGATATTGTCCTGTTGTCTTTGCATTTGGTGGGCAAGCGTTGCTGGCAATTCTCTGGAAAGAGGATATCTTCGCTTTGATTCCATGCTTAAGCGCTTCTTCACCTAAGTATGCACCCCAAGGCCAACAGCATATGGCTATTTCCACAGGGCATTTAAGTGGGTTTATGCCCATCTCCCCATAACCACGGTAAACTATGGGGCGTATATAGCATTCTTCTAGGTTATTTGAGGCAATTGTTTCCTTAACTGCTCTCCTTAGCGCCTCTTCTGTATAAGGAATTTTCATAGCGTATATTTTTGCAGAGCAAAAGAGGCGTTTCACATGCTCCTTTAACCTGAAAACTGCGGGCCCTTTCTTGGTTTTGTAGCATCTAATGCCCTCAAAAACGCCAGAGCCATAATGCAAGGCATGCGTAAGAACATGTATTTTTGCTTCATTCCAATTGACAAGCTTTCCGTTAAACCAGACTTTCTTTGCTTCAGCAATTGGCATAAGCTAAATTTTTAATGCACGCAATAATTAAAAGGATTTCTGAGTGGCTTTTAGCCAAACAAGATTTAAGATTATTCCAACAGGTATTTTTTTGGAGCTGACCAAGAATTTATAAGGTTGATGCTAAAATGTTCGAGGTTTTTCCGCACAAGGCAGATGTTGGCATAAAAGGCATTGGAAAAACGATTGAAGAGGCCTTTTGTGAAGCTGCAAAAGCGATGTTCAGCGTAATGGTTGACCTCGAAGATGTAAAAGCAGTTGGCGAAATTAAGGTAAAAATTGAGGCCGAAAGCTTGGAGGAACTTTTTATTTCCTGGCTTAATGGGCTTCTAAGCGAGGCCGCACTTGAGAAAGCGCTTTTTAATGAGTTTAGGGTAAAAATAAAGAAAAAGCGCGGTGGGTTTATCCTTGAGGGTTCTGCTCTTGGAGAGGAAATAGATAGTAAAAAGCACAACTTAAAGACAGAGGTAAAAGGTGCAACTTACTCAGGTCTGAAAATTACAAACAAAAAAGGGTTGTGCATAGCGCAGTGTGTTTTGGATGTTTGAAAAAGTGCATATGATTATAGAAGACATGGAAAATATACGAATGCCGCCATTTGCTTGGGTTATTTATGTATATGGATTTCTGATTGTAAGAGGTATTCTAGAAGGGCTTCTAGAGTACCATAAAACGATTCCGCCGATAGATACGTTGCTCTTGCATCACCCATTATGGTACGTCAATGTTCTTTTATCAATTGCAATTATATTGTCAATTTTTACGAAAGAAAAGTTTGGCAAAACAGCAAAAGTCATATTTCATTTTGTGCCAATTCTTATTCTAGTCCCAGTTTTAGATTTTTTCGTTTCTGGTGGACGCGGATACATGCTAGGTTATGCATATGATTTGGAATCAGTTAAGAGAATTGTTTTATCAATTGGGCTTTTTATAGAGGGTTCGTTAGTAAGCCCCGGGCAAGCTTTTTTATACTGGTTGACTGTCTTTCTATTATCCATATATTGCTTTGCAAAAAGAGTTAGCATCCAAAAAATATTGCTGCTATTTGTAATAATGTACTTTGTTATTTGCCTATATGCTTCTATAAAGTTCATCATGTGCTCAATCACTGATGTTATGAATCTGCAATGCGATCCCAAGCTAGGGTCGATCCTGTTCTTATCTTTTGTAGCATTATTTCAATCATTATTCATAAGATTTAAAATTTTGGAAAATAGAAAAGCTTACTAAATGTAGAAGGGTAGTCTGCTTGTACAAAAGTGTTTAATTATTGCTTGCTCATAACCACTTTTGACTGTACGCTGTGTCCATAACAAGTAGTACAACCAACAAAGCATTCTTCTCCAGCTTTGCATTTGACTGCTTCGTAAAGAATTACAAATGACTTATCCATAACAGTGTGGAACTCTTCCTGCTTTATTTTTTCAGGCATATCTGGCTTAGATACATCAAAATAAAAGCCATAGATAAGCTTCTCTTCGCCCGGCTTTAGAAAGTATTCCTTAACTGCGTTAACATCGTCACCTTTCTTTTTGAAAAACAGAACTCTGTGGGTTGTATTTGTCTCATTTGCAACAACAACGCCAACTATTTGACCTATGGGCACAGGGATCTCATTTGGTGTAAGTGAAGAATCCTTTATAGTAAGCTTGAATCTGCCAAATGTTTCGGGTGATGCCCTATAGTATTCACCTTCTTTAAGTGGTGGCTCAAAAAGTTTAAAGAAACCAGTGCTCCAAAGAAAAAGCAAAAGAAAGATTATAAATGTTGGAATTGCAATTAAAACAAGCTTTTTCCATTTCTTCATTTTGGATTACCTTAAATGTTTAACATATTTAGCCTACGTATATTACGCATAAGAAGTATAGAAAAGTTATTTAATATTATCGTATTTTATAAGAAATAATATCTAAACAAAATAAACGGAGAAAGCGTCATAAATGAATGGTACGAGTTGAGGTTTTCTGTGCGGATTTATATGCATAGAATATTGTTTGAGGGTGTTTTGACACATGTGGGCGGACTATTTTAAAGGCAGCTT
>JAWALG010000024.1:0-19333 GCA_038886995.1 Candidatus Iainarchaeum sp. | reverse complement strand
AACCTCCAGCGGGTTCCTATGACCTCCAGCAACCGAAATAAAACCTCCAGCGGGTTCCTATGACCTCCAGCAACCGAAATAAAACCTCCAGCGGGGTCCTTTGTCTTCCAGTAACTAGAAAATCAGCCCAACATTATTCCTGAATAAATTTCTTTTCGCACCATACCTTTTCTTTTGAAAGAAAAGCCGCAGTGGACCGGCTGGGATTTGAACCCAGGGTTTCGTCCATGCCAAGGACGCGTGTTACCACTACACTACCGGCCCAGCATTATATAAAGAGCAGACAAATTGTTTAAAAAGCAGAATCAGAGGGCAACAAATATTATGTTATCCCCTCTTACCATTAGCCGCGGATACTTTTCTTTTATTCCCTGCTCTTGCCCATTTGCAAGCTCTTCAGCATTTTCAAGTATTATGTTAAGGTGAACATCAAAGGAAGCTAACACACCACGTATTGTTCTGTCACCCTTCAACCTTAACATGACGGGTTTTCCGAGAGCTTTGGTAAGTTCGTCAAAAGGTCTTGTCATTTTCACACCCCTTTCTTCTTAAAGAATCGCCCAAACAAGCCTGAAAAGAATGATTTCTTTTCTTCAGTTGTTTCAACCTGCTTTCCAGCTATGCGTTTTGCAATATCAATTATTGCCTTTGATGCAGGGCTTTGTGGTTTTCTTATCACTACTGGGTCTAAGCCCTCAACAAAACTCCTTCTTACTTCTGGATCAAAAGGTATTGATCCATAATGTGGGAGCTCAAGCATTGTGCTCAGCTGCGTTTTTGTCAATTCGCCTTTTTCTTCACGCACCATGTTGACTACAAAAGCGAACGGTTTTGACATTAAGCGCTGCGCAACGCTTTTGGCTTTAAGCGCATCAGCCGCGCTTGCAGCATCCGGTGTTGTAAGGATTAAGGTTTGCTGTGCAGCATTAAATGATGCAAGTGCACACCTTTCAATCCCAGCAGGAACGTCAAGCAGGATAAAATCATATCTGTTTATAACTGATTCTATTGCCTGCTTCAACCTTGTTGGATCTGCTTTCCTATAACCCTCTAAGCTAAGGCCGCTAGGAACAATTTCAACTCCTTTTTGGGCAGAGTATATTGCGTCTTCAATGTTTGCGTCACCCATTAATATTTCGTGCAGCGTGATGGGTGAATTCTGCAGTTTAAATATAAGCGATAGGTTTGCCATAGCAATGTCAGTATCAACGAGAAGGGTTTTGGCTCCGCTAGACGCTAAAGCAACACCCAAGTTTGCTACTAGTGTTGTTTTTCCAACACCGCCTTTGCCTGATGCTATTGCAATGCTTCTCCCCATACTCTCACACTTAATCTCAACAGATATAAATAAATGAACTTATTAATATAAATACTTTTTTCTTTATTTGAAGAGCCAAAGTTATGTTATTTGCGCAGAATCAGTGCTCTGAAACCATTTCCGGTAGCCCAATCTTCTTGAATACATCGTACTTTGATTGCTCCTCTTGCTGTTTCATAACTGCTTTTGCGAACCTGTCAGAGAATTCTTTTGGGTACAGTTTTTGAAGCGTCTTAGGATCAATCTTTGCCTTTATGAGCATCTTCTCATGAAAAGCAATAACAAGGTCCATGTGCTGCAAACTAAGTGAATAAATATCTATTATTCCTGCTTTTGCTTTAAACGCATTTAGAACAATCTCAAATGCATCTGTGCCTTCTATTGTTGCGCCGCTTTTCATGAACTCGTAGCCAGCGCCAACAATTATACCATTCCTAAAAAGAATAGCACCTTCTTCCATACCATCAATGCCTTGTATTGTAACCACAATATAGCCAGTAAATGCCTTTTGCATCAATTCGTTTATTCCCTTGAGCATGTCAACATCTGTTGTTTTAAGGTGCTCTTGGTATGGCGTGCCTAATGGTAATTCCATTAAAAACCACTATAATAATTAAATACTTCCTTTTTTTAAAAATGTGTGGTACTGATGCAACTCAAAGCAGAGGACTTCAGCAAAAGTTCTTGCAAAGGCGAAAACGCATTTGCTTTCATTCCAAAGAAAAAAATAAAATTAGACCTAAAGAAAGTAAGAAAAGGCCTTGAAGAAAAAGGGGCCAAAGTGATTGCAGAGACGCCATTCCTTCTTATGTTCCAGCTTGGAAAAGCAGGAGTAAGTGTTTTTAAGAGTGGAAAGATAATAGTAAAAGGCCCTAAAGAAAAATACTCAGAGAAGATTTTTTTTCAAGTATTGGCAAAACTAACCTAACTAAGCTTTTTAGAATTATTGCTGCCTTTTTCTCCGCAAAGCAAGGAATATATCGCAACAACCATAAATGAATTCGTGAGCAAAGATATTGGAGCAGTTACTGCTTCTGTAAAGCCTCGAAAAATCCCGTATTGAACATTCGCCGATTTCATAGATTCTATGGAAGCCACTCTTGCAGTATTGGTTGGTATTTTTCCACCAGCTGCAAAATATACTGAAGTCATAATCCCTGCAATAGAAAATGTAATAATTAAATAAATTATTGAAACTATAATGATAACAGCAAATATATTAAGCACATTGCCTCTTGTGAGCGTCCACGATTCTTCAAGTGCAGACATTACTCCAATCTCTTTGCTTAGGAATATGGCGTTACTCAAACTTAGGCGGACTGAATTATACATCACGATGGCCATGTAAATAATTAGAAGAAAGATAAATATAACACCACCCAAAATTAGTACAAATAAGCCCGACCCACCGCCGTATGTTTTGTTATCTCTATACGTTGTGCCTAAACTTGTAGCAAAACCAGTAATTTTACTTATTGTGTTCGAACCGAGTTCCAGCCCGTTTGTTTGTGTTGGTGTTAATAGTCCATTCGTTGAAATCGCTGTTGACATCGCCGTTAGCATTAAATAACTGCCAATAACAAAAAAAATCACTAAAACCATTAACCCTAAGCAGAAAAGCTGTATAATCCTTAACCTCTTATCAAAAGACCAAAATAAAGCAATAAGCGAAGATACTATTGTGAGAATTAAGACGTCAATGTATTTTGAAAGATTAAAAGTTACACTTGAAAACCCGAAAGACCTAAGTGCATACAATAGTGTGATGCACCCAAGCCACACCCCTAAAAGTACTGCAACAATGAGAAATAAAATATACAACCCCAAAAAATTAATTGCAAATGTGCTGTAAATTAAAATAATGGAAAAAATGAGCAAAAATATTTGGACTCCAAAAATCATCAAAACATATTTTACGGATTCCCTGTTTTTTAACCAAGCAAAAGAACCCAAGACTGCTTTCTCAAAATCTAAGGCCATATTAAACACCACGAATTTTTAAATATAATCTTATCACTCCTTATTATTTTTATCGTTTCACAGTTTCGAAAATGCTAATATCTCTGAAAATGGCTTTAGCAAAGGTTTAAATATGAGTAACAATACTAAATTGATATGATCACTTTGGAGGTGATTGGTTTTGCAAGTATTGAGGAAGATTGGGGTTTTATCCTGCGCTAAAGTAATGGCGGTGCTATACGCCATCTTGTATTTCATAGCCGGCCTTTTTATGGCTTTGGGATTTGGCCTTCTAGGCGCAGCAACAGGTGGCATTTCACCAGAGGCTGGCGGTACTTTAGCAGGCCTTGGTATTTTGTCGGTGATAATTTTCCCAATAATTGGGCTTATCTCGGGATTCATAGCTGGAGCAATAATAGCCTTTCTTTACAACCTCATTGTAGGCATAATTGGCGGCATAGAGATCGAACTTCAGTAAAGAGTTCTTCTATCCCGGGCTGTCAAAAGCCCTCTTTATTATTTTTTTTCTTTTTCTAATTTTATGAGATTGTTATGCGCTCCATTGTCCTTGGAAGGCCTTTCGGCATTACCATAGAACTCCACTGGTCATTCGTTCTTTTGGTTTTATTCATCCTAGGTTCAGCTTTAGCCGAAGGCATTGAAAGCATGCTTTCCACAGCAATGCTTTTCTTTTTCCTTTTTATGAGCGTTGTCTTCCATGAGCTTTCCCACGGCATAGTTTCAATTAAGCGAGGTATTTCAGTGCAAAGAATCTTGCTCTTGCCAATAGGTGGCATAGCAGTTGCTGAAGAGATTCCTGAAAAGCCAAGCGATGAATTTTTTATTTCAGTAAGCGGCCCCATATTTAACTTCTCCGTTGTTCTTGTTGTTGTTTTAATAGTTGCTTTTTTGCCAAATCTTTTCCCATGGCACTTGCTTTCCAGCAGTGCTACTGCTACAGATGTTGATAAGGCCTTCCTTTACTACCCTTTTTTCACATTGCTTTATGTAAACCTAATGCTAGGTTCTTTCAACCTTTTAGTGCCTGCCTTACCTCTCGACGGTGGCAGAGTTTTGAGATCTTTGCTCAGCATGAAAATGGGCTTGCTGAAAGCAACAAGGATTGCAACTACAATAAGTGCAATAATAGCTATTTTCCTTTTCATTATAAGCTTTGCAGCCCAAAGCATAATTCTTATGGTGATTGCAGTTTTCATATTTTTTGGCTCTAGGGAAGAAGCAAGGGTTGTTGAGGCAAAGCACGCACTGGAAAACATAAAAGCAAATAAGATAATAGATAAGAGGCCGATCATTGTAGAAGCACAAACACCCGTTGGCCACGTAATAAGGCTTTTGCTTTCAAAAAGAAAATTTGCATGCCTTGTTGACTTTGGATCAGACAAGTACGGAGTATTTGATCTTGACAATCTTCCTGAGAAAATACTTCCTCTAGAACCAGTTGGAAACTATTCTGTTTATGTGGAGCCAGTCAGCGTTGATATGCCCCCAAGCAAGATACTTGAAAAGTTTATGACTAAGGGCTATGCGCTTGTACCAGTATTTGACTCAGGTGTTCTTGTAGGCGCAATATCACAAAGCTCAATAGATTATGCTTACCGTGAGATTAGGATCAAAGAAAAGCTTTCAGAGTTTCTCAAAACTGAAAGCAATTAAAACACTTTCAAAGAACTATTTGTATGCCGGGATGGCAGAGCGGTCCAATGCGCCAGCCTCGAGATTAAATGTACAAGGAAGCTGGTGTGCGAAAGCACTCGTGGGTTCAAATCCCACTCCCGGCGTTTCTTCTTGACGCAAAGTATTATTAACAAGTTTTTATATTTCTAATTTTGTGATGTTATGCCTGTGATAAGGCCTTCTACCGCATATCTTGCAAGAAGAATGGAGCAATTGTTTGGTAAAAGGCGGCAGCCCAAAAAGGAAAAACCTAAAAGAAATACTTCAAAGATAGGTCCGAGGTTAAAAAAGATAGCAGCAACTGCAAAAAGGCACTAACTACATTGACCTTAATCTTTTAACTCTCTCCTCTATAGGCGGGTGTGTGCTAAAAAGACCGCCAATTTTGCTCCCAATGTCACTCTTCAATGGATTTACTATATAGAGGTGTGCAGTTGCCCGGTTTGCTGCTTCAAGCGGCTCTTTGTCTGCCGCAAGCTTTTCAAGCGCAGAAGCAAGCCCTTCAGGGTATCGTGTTAAAGCAACAGCATCAGCATCAGCCAAATACTCTCGCTGCCTAGACAAGGCCAACTTTATCAAAGTAGCAACCACTGGTGCTAATATCGCTGCTATTATAGCAACAACAATAATTAAGCCACCCCCTCTGCTTCCTCTGCTTCTCCGTCCGCCACCCCAAAGGAAAGCTCTTAGCATCCAGTCGCTGAGAAGCACAACAGTGCCAACCAAAACAGCGACAATTGTCATATACCTTATATCGTAGTTCTTAATGTGAGACATCTCATGTGCTATAACCCCTTCAAGCTCAGCCCTGTTCATTTTCTGCAAAAGCCCAGTAGTAACACATATAACCGCATTTTCAGGATTTCTTCCCGTTGCAAAAGCATTTGGTGCTGTGTCATCTATTATATAGCACCTTGGCTTTGGAATCCCTGCAGCTATTGCTAAGCCATCCACAAGATGGTAAAGGTAAGGGTTTTCCTCACGGCTTACCGGCTTTGCTCCGCTTATCATTAACACTATTTTATCTGAGTAATAGTAAGACGAAAAGCTGAATATGAGTGCTATTATAAATGCGATTATTAAAAAGACCTCTCCAAATCCAAAAGCATAGTTTAGGAGCCAAACTAGCCCAAATATGAAAAGTATAAAAATAAAAAGAATAATTGCGCCGTTGCGTCTGTTCGCAGCGGCGGCATCCCACATCTGCATAGTGCTCACTCAAAGCTTACCTTTGGAGTTGCACGTTCAGCTTCTCCAGCTTCAAAGTAGTCAAACTCTTTCTTGAAACCAAAGATCCCAGCTACTATATTAGTGGGAAATTTCTGCAATGCTATATCATAGCTCATCACTGAATCATTGTAAAACTGCCTTGCATAGGCTATCTTGTTTTCAATGCCGCTTAGCTCCTCTTGCAACTGCAAAAAGTTCTGGCTTGCTTTTAAGTCAGGGTAGCTTTCAGCCACTGCAAACAAGCTTTTTAGCGCACCTGTTAGCATGTTTGTTGCCTGTGCTTTTTCCTTCACTGTTGTTGCGCTCACAAGCGCAGCTCTTGCTTTAGTAACTGCTTCAAGTGTTGCCCTTTCATGCTTCATGTAACCTTTCACTGTCTCCAGAAGGTTTGGCACGAGGTCAGCCCTTCTTTTCAATTGCACATCTATCTGCGACCAAGCGTTCTTGACCCTGTTTCTCATTGCAACAAGGCTGTTGTAAAGTGCAATAAGGATCACTAGAAACAATACGATAATGCCAACTAGAATCAAAACCAAGATCATAAATAAACCTCCTTATGATATAAGAAACATGAAATATTAAAATGTTTTTGCTTTTTCATTGACCAGTATTTTTTCAAACAGTATGCATTTATTTTCAACCTTTTTTTGAGTTAGGCATTTGCCTGAGAAAATGTGTTCAATTGAGCAAACATCTGTTTTCAAGGCCTTAGCAATCTTATCTGCCGTTTCTGGCATAAATGGGCTAAGCATAACCGCTATCGCATGAAGGCATTCAGAAAGCGTGTAAAGCAAATCATTTAGTTCTGCACCGCTTTTTTTCCAGGGCTCTTTTTCATTTATGTACTGATTGCATTGCTTTACAAAAGCCATTACCTCGGCAATAGCCAAGTGAAGCTCAAATCTTTCAAAGTGCTTTTTAATCTTCTCAATGTTCATTTTTGCTGCAATTTCTTTGTCAAGGTGTCCTTTCGGTACAAGACCTTGGCTCTTTTGCGAGATCAGCGCAAGGATCCTGTTTGCAAGGTTTCCCAAATCGTTTGCAAGCTCAGTGTTATTCCTTTCAATTAGCTTTTGTTCAGAAAAAAAACCATCCTCGCCGAAAGGCGTTTCCCTTATCAGGTAATACCTCACAGCATCAACATTGTACTTTTTAGCAAGCTCAATTGGATCAGTGACGTTGCCTGTGCTTTTGCTCATTTTTTGCCCGCTTTCGCTCAATATGAATCCGTGCACAAGAACTGTTTTTGGCGGTTTTATGCCTGCTGACTTGAGTATGCTCCACCATATCACTGTGTGGTGCCAAACAATGTCCTTGCCAATAATATGCACATCAGCAGGCCAGAACTTTTTAAAGCGCTCACCCGGATAATCAATGCCGCTTATGTAGTTGATCAAAGCATCAATCCAAACATATTGCACGTGTTTAGGATTAATTGGCACAGGCACACCCCAATCAAAGCTTGTTCTAGAGACACTCAATTCATCAAGCCCTTGCTTTAATCGGTTCCTTATCTCCTCCTTTTTGCTATCAGGAATTATGGAGACCTTATTTTTTTCCATATAGTCCAATATAAAATCCCTATACTTTCCAAGCCTGAAAAAATATGATTCTTCTTTAACAATCTCGCACTTTTTTGCATGTATTGGGCATAAGCCGTTCTTGAGGTCTTTTTCCGTGTAAAATGTTTCACAGTCAGTGCAGTAAGGCCCAGAATATTGCCCAAGGTATATATCTCCTTTCTTATAAATCTTGTTGAAAATTTCTTGAGCAACTTTGATGTGCGCTTCTTCGGTTGTTCTTATAAAGCGATCGTTGCTTATGTTCCAGAGTTTGCACAACTCAATGAACTTTGCTGCTTGCTTATCGACAAATTCCTTTGGAGTTAAGCCGGCTTTTTGTGCAGAGCGCATTATCTTAAGCCCATGCTCGTCTGTGCCAGTAAGGAAAAAAACTTCTTCGCCTAACAAGCGGTGCCATCTTGCAATAACATCAGCACATAATTTTTCATAAGCATGGCCTAAGTGAGGGTCAGCATTCGGATAATCTATTGCCGTGGTTATGTAAAATTTTCCTTTTTTTCGGGTTCTGGTTTTGGTGCGCATAAGTTATTTCTTATAAAAAATATTAATATAAACAATTCTTTGTGTAAGAACTGCCAATTTAACTTTCAGATACTAATTCTCCTTCTAGGTGTGTCGCAAACGCCTTCTTAATTACCACATCAGAGAATTGGCTCAGTTTGGCTTTATGCACGAGTATTGGCTTGTAATTAAAAGCCCTTCCAAGAAAGCCACCCTTGGCGCCTTTTTCAGAAAAAAGAACACTCATTTTTCTGCCAACAAAGGCCTTGTTTTTCTCTAGTGCAATTTCTTTCACAAGCTTTGAAAGAACTCTGCTTCTTTCTTTTACTATCTCGCTTTTTAACTGTGCTTCTCCAATATATGTTCCAGGCCTTTTTCCGAATCTTGAGACATTTACTATATCAGGCCTTGTGTTTCTAACAAGAGCAATGGTTTTTTGAAAATCATCAGGGCTTTCACCAGGGAAGCCAACAATTATGTCAGTTGCAATTGTTGCATCTGGAAACTTTAATCTAATATCCCGAACCATTTTTTCAAAGTCCCCTGCTTTATAGCCACGCCGCATGCTTTTGAGCACATCATCTGAACCACTCTGCACAGGAATGTGGAAGAATTTGTAAACGTGCTCATCTTCCATAACTTCCAGCAAAGAACCGAAATATTTTTTCGCGTGTTGCGGATTAAGCATGCCAAGCCGTATCCTATAGTTTCCTTCATTTTCAAGCAGTTTTTGCAATAACTTTGAAATGTCTGTTCCAATGTCAAAGCCATAGCAAGCTAAATCAGTGGCAGTAAGCCAAACTTCGCAAGATTTTTTTATTCCGGCTTTGAAAGCTTCGTTTATCTCAGAAATGCTGTAGCTTCTAAGATTTCCTCTCGCTATGTTTACGCAGCAATAAGCACATTTGTTTAAGCAGCCCCTTGAAACAGGAATTATTGTTATGCATTCATTGTATGGCAGCGCTTTTGCTGTTGGCTCATAAGATAGTTCTATGCCAAGGTATTTGCTAAGGCCTTCAGCATCAACACCAAAAAGCAAGGCTTCTGGTAAAATCTTTTTTATCCTCTCCTTGTTTATCTCAACAAGGCAACCAGCCACGATAATCTTTGCAGAGCTTTTCTTTGCAATCTCCTTAAGTTCTTTTAGCCGCGAAATCATTTTTTCTTCGGTTGGGGATTTGACAGCGCATGTATTTATTATGTAGAAATCAGCTTTTTCAGGCCTTTCAACAAGCTCATGGCCTTTACTAAAAAGTGCATATCTTAACTTTTCAGTATCTGACTTGTTTAAGGAGCAACCGTGCCATTCTATGTAAAAACTTGCCATAAAAAATCAAAACTAAGATTATGTTTAAGCACTTTTTTCCTCTATAATCCCTTCTATTAAAAGATAAGCAAAGAAAAACAGCCCTGAAAAAATTGATGCAAGCCAGAAAGGGAAAAATGCTGACTGCTTGAACTCACTGAAGTAGTTTACTTCGCAATTAAGCGTGAGCTTTGTACCTTCAAGTGCTTGTGTGCATCCAAAGCCACTCTGTTGTTTGCAGTTTGCCATGCAAACACCATAGCTTGCGTTTAGCGTGGCGCCAAGTTCTGGTTTCATAAGATTTATCTTATCAACTTCTTCTCGTGCGCTTCTTATCACCATGCTGGCACGATCGCTGTAAAAAAACCACAGGTTCAGCCAAAAAGCAAATAGCAACGCAAATACACCAATGACATAGATAACAAGCAGAATCGGCGCCTTCTCATTGAAATGATTTTTCCAGTACATCAACCCAAAAAATACTAGAACAAAAGCAGCAACTGGCGCAAAGCCGTACATTGCATTATATCTTTTGGAAGTGAAAGACCAATCGTATAAATCAACACCCCACTCCCTCAAAGCAATAACTGAAAAGTATGTTAAAGCGTATACTAAGATTGCTGAAAGAGCAATCACAATGTATTTAATATTCACTTCGCTGAATTTCATTAAAACCACAGAGAATATAGATGTTGAATATTTTATATTTCTTATCTATGCCGCTGGGTTTGCTTTAAAAACTGTTTTCACTACTCTTCTTAAAAGGTGTTTGCTTGCAAGTTGAGATTCCCTGGGTTGAAAAATACAGGCCTAAGAGTTTAGCAGATATAGTAGGCCAAAGCAATATAATAGAGCGATTGAATAGTTATGCCAAAAGCAGGAATGTCCCAAACCAGCTTTACTCAGGGCCTGCTGGCGTAGGAAAAACTAGCAGTGCTATAGCACTTGCTAAGGCGCTTTTCGGTGAGCAGGGCTTCAAGCAGAATTTCCTTGAGCTTAATGCTAGCGATGAACGCGGCATAGATGTAGTTAGAAACACAATAAAGGACTTCGCAAGAACTCTCGCTTTTAATGCCGACTTCAAAATAATATTTCTAGATGAAGCAGATGCCTTGACAGCAGATGCACAGCAGGCATTGCGCAGGACAATGGAATGCTACACAAAAACAGCTCGCTTCATACTTTCATGCAATTACTCGTCAAGGATAATTGAGCCAATACAGTCGCGTTGTGTCATATTCAGGTTTTCACCGCTCACAGATGCTGAAATCAAGAAAAAGCTTTCTGAGATAGCAAAGCAAGAGAAGCTTGAAGTTGAGGACTCTGCTTATGATGCAATAGTTTATGCTAGCGAAGGTGACTTAAGAAAAGCGATAAACATATTGCAAGGTTCTGCATTCCTGGGCAAAAAAATAACCGATAAGATTGTGTACAGCGTTTCAAGCAGGGCAAGGCCTGTTGAGATAAGAGAGCTGATAAAGCTTGCTTTCAGCAAGAAGTTTACCGAAGCCAGAGAACTACTAACCAAACTTATGTATGAGTATGGCATGAGCGGCGAAGATATAATTGTGCAGCTCTACCGCGAACTTATAGAGATGGATGAAAAGGCGATACCTACAAAAGTGAAGATTGAACTTGTAAATGTTATTGCTGAATACAATTACCGCATAGTCGAAGGCGCAAATGAGCGCATACAACTTGAGGCAATGCTAGCACAGTTCATGAAATACTCTTAATTTCAGCTCTGCAAAAACCACTGGGTGATTTTCCTCTGCTTTTTAAAGTGTTTTATAAGCTCAGATGCTTTTAAGTAATGCTCCATTGGGATCTTCAACTTGGTTGAAAGAAATGAAATTGCATTGTCCAATGAATCAAAGCAGATTGGCTTTTCCTTAAGCGCATGCCTTACATTCTCCCTTATCTGCCACACACCTAAAGGAACAGCATACTTTTCAGATATCTCCCTGAAAACAATGCATGCTGCTTGCCTTTTCCTCATAGTAAGATGCTCTGCAACTGCGAGGCGTGCAGCATAATACGCACCTTCAACATTTTCTGCATATTTTGTCCGTCCATTATAGAATTCATGGTCTTGTATTATGTGATGCTCTTTTTCCTTTTGCATCCAGATGCTCCCCGGAAGCCAGCACTCTAGTTGCTCGAATGACCATTTTTCAGGGAGAAGCAGCACCCAAAAATCGTTTTCAAGGTAGAATGAGTGGTAAACCTCATATGAATCAATTGTTTCATTGGCCTTAACATCGCTTTCTATGAGCTCTTTGCTGATGTTAGAATCAACCGCAGTGATCGCCCACCTTGTGGGGACAATTTTTCTTTTTTTACCTCTCCCAAGGAGGCCTACGCTTAAAAGTTTTTGTAGGAAAGACGTGGCATAACCTTTTGAGTAAAGCTCCATCAAGGCTTCTTTTGAATTAGCATCAAAGTCACTTACGATATAGTCAACATTTTTGTCAATCCTCGGGTTTTCGCTTAGGGCTATTTTTTTCAAGGGTGCTTTTGGGCCTAAAGGCCCAAAAAAGCTACAAAATGAAAGATTTGCTTCTGGCTTTTTTTCCAACATCAACTCAACTGATACATCTGAAGAACTCATGGCAAGCTCTTGTATTTTCTGAAGCTCAGTCAATGGTTTTTGTGTGCTGTATACTGAAAATTTTTTTCCAGCCATGAGCAAAGCAGATCGCATTTCAATTATGCGCTCTGCACTCAGTCCATACCATCTTTCAGGGCTATCAAAAAAGGATGCATCTTCACTCATGCTCGTGCTTAGGGGGCTTACCGTTACTTTAGGGTAATCCTGCCAAGAAACAAAAACGCTCGGCGGCGATGCTCCATGAAAGTTTTCTCCAGCAAAGGCCAAAACCCTGCTTTTTGCAGAATAGTTAGAAAGCACAGGGCAGTACCCCAGGCCACAAAGCATTTTGCCCTTGCATTTTATGCATAGGTTTTTTTCTAGCAAGTTAGCCAGCCCCATCTATATTTGCTGTGCGAAAAATATATGTTTTTAAGCCATTTTTCCGCTGAATTGGCACGCTTTTTTATTTAAACCTTTGTTATCAATATTTTTTGCATGTCAGGTTTCATAAAAGGCGACTCTGAGTACTATAAAAAGCTTTGGCACTCAGCTTCACATGTTCTGGCTGACGCTGTCAAAGAGCTTTTTCCAGAAGCAAAGCTTGGAATAGGGCCAGCAGCAAAAATCGGCTTCTACTACGATTTTGATGTTAAGAGGCCTTTTACTGAGGACGACCTTAAGAAAATAGAAGCGAAAATGAAAGATATCATTGAGAAAGATCACAAATTTAAGAAAGAGGATATTACAAAAGCAGATGCAAAAAAACTTTTCAAGGATGAGCCATATAAATTGGAACTGATAGAAGGCATAGAAGGAACTTTGAGCATTTACAGGCATGGAAAATTTGTTGACCTTTGCAAAGGCCCACATGTTGAGAGCACTTCCGAGATAAAAGCATTCAAGCTTCTTCGCGTAGCCGGAGCATATTGGCGTGGCTCAGAGAAAAACCCAATGCTGCAACGCATTTATGGCATAGCTTTCCCTAGCCAAGAGGAACTTAATGCTTACTTAAAGCACATAGAGGAAGTTGGCGAAAGGAATCACATAACTATTGGAAAGAATCTTGAAATTTTTTCACAGCACGAAGAGGCACCAGGATTTCCATTCTTTTTGCCGAAAGGCACAATAATTTGGGACGAGATAATAAGCTTCTGGAAGGATCTGCACAGAAAAGAAAATTACAATTTTGTAATGACACCTATGATTATGAGCAAGAGCTTGTGGGTCATGTCAGGACATTGGGACCATTACAGGAAAAACATGTACTTCACTGAAATAGATGATAGAGACTTCGCAGTCAAACCTATGAATTGCCCGGGCCACATTCTAATATACAAAGAAAAAAGGCATTCTTACAAAGAGTTGCCGATAAAGTTTGCTGAGCTTGGCATTGTCCATAGGCATGAACGCAGCGGCGTGCTACACGGGCTCTTCAGAGTAAGAAAGTTTACACAGGACGATGCACACATATTTTGCACAGAGGACCAGCTTAAGGATGAGATAAAGAAAATAATACTTCTTACAAAGAAAATTTATTCTACATTTGGCTTTACCGAGTACGAGATTGAGCTTAGCACAAGGCCTGAAAACTCAATGGGCACTGAAGAGCAATGGACTCAAGCCACAGACGCACTTAAGGATGCACTTAAGGACCTTGGCCTAAGCTACAAAATAAGGGAAGGCGAAGGTGCCTTTTACGGCCCCAAGATTGATTTCCACATAAAGGATTCCCTAGAGAGGGAATGGCAATGTGCAACAATCCAGGTTGACTTTTCAATGCCTGAGAAGTTTGGGCTTTTTTACATAGGCGCTGATGATAAAAAGCACAAACCAGTAATGATACATCGTGCTATTTTGGGCTCCATTGAAAGATTTATGGGTGTACTTATAGAGAACTATGGTGGCGCATTGCCTACCTGGCTTTCACCGATTCAAGCAAGGGTTATACCAATATCAGACAAAAATAACGCCTACGCTGAAAAAATTGTTGGTGCTCTAAAAAGCTTAGGAATTCGCGTAGATGCAGATTATAGTAAAGAAACGCTTTCAAAGAAGATAAGATCTGCGCAGTCGGAAAAGATACCTTATATGCTAATTGTTGGTGACGCAGAAGAGAAAAATAGCACAATTACTGTTAGGGCAAGAAATGGGGCTATTAAAAAAAACTTGCGCTTTGAAGATTTCACTGATTCTATTTGCAAGGAGATAAATGAGCGATTCAATGAGCTTAGCATAAGATAAATTTTTTACATACGCTAAAAAGAACTAATGCGTAACGTTTAAATATTAGTAAAGCGTTTTTTATTTCGGTAATGCCTGATGCCAGCAAACTATCTAAAGGACCTTATTGAAAAGGCAAAGAAAGATTCTGGCAAAAGTTCTGACGAGGACTGGATGAGTCAATTAAAGGGAAATGATTTTGATATCCCAAATGATGATATGTTAGGTTCCCCAGAAGAAGAAAGCGCAGAGGCAGTTAGCAGATCAGCTCATCGCCCCGCTGCAGAAAAAAACAAAGGCAATGTTCTTGATGAGTTTGCACATGGTTTCAAAAGTGAAGAAGAAACAGGCCAAGTTAAAGAAGACCTTGGTAAAATAAAGGAGCGCCTTAGAGAGACTATGAAACAGGGCGTAAAACATGAGCAAAAAGAGGATACTTCAACTAAAGGACTTTTCGATGAGCAAGGCTTTGACCTTGGCCCTGCTGAAATACCGCCAGGCGAAGAAGACCTTGAAAAAAAATTGGCTGGTCTCGGCGTAGCTAAAGAAAAAAAGACGGAAGTTCCACAACCCGAGCAAAAAGCTAAAGATTCATTATCCATTCCAGATGCAGATGTTTTTTCAGAGGAGTTAACTTCCGCAGAAAAAGACATGGCTGGAGCAGAAAATATAGAAATAGAATCCTATGGCAATGTTAAGATTTACAGGGTTCCTGGACAAAAGCACTTGTATTATTTTGTACCTGTACCAAAGCCAACTGAAAGTGAGAAAAGGACAATACGAATCATAAGGGAAGCAGCTACAAGGCTGATTACAATTGAGCCATACAAGATACGTGACCCTGAACAGAGAAGGGCAGTTTATAAGCAGAGGATTAGGGACATAATTGAGTCATCACCAGAAATAAATATTCCCAAAGGAAGGATTGATTTCTATACTGACGCGATTGTCCGTGAAATGGTTGGTTATGGCTTAATTGATGAGCTTCTTAAGGATGACCGCCTCGAGGAAATCATGGCCATAGGTATAAAGAAGCCAGTATATGTTTTCCATAGGGACTATGAAATGATGAAAACTAACATTGAGTTCTTCTCAGAAAGTGAGCTCGTCGATCTTATAAACAAAATTGCTAGAGAAGTTGGCAGGAGGGTTGACTTCTCGAATCCACTGCTTGACGCAAGGTTGCCAGATGGTTCCAGAGTTAATGCTACAATACCCCCCGCTTCACTATCTGGGCCAACCTTGACTATAAGGAAATTTAGGGAAGATCCATTCACGATAGTTGATCTGCTAAACTTCAAAACAGTTGGCTTTGATCTCGCTGCTTTCCTGTGGCTTGCGGTTGAAGGTCTAGGCACAAGGCCCGCAAATATACTCATTGCAGGTGGCACCGGCAGCGGAAAAACAACTTTGCTTAATGTTCTTGCATCTTTCGTGCCATCAACTGAGAGGATAATCTCAATAGAGGATACAGCAGAGTTAAATCTGCCTCTTGAGCATTGGATAAGGTTTGAAGCAAGACCACCAGGCCTCGAGGGGCGCGGTGAGCTCACAATGGACATACTTACAAAGAATTCGCTACGTATGAGACCTGATAGGATAATAGTTGGTGAGATAAGGCATCAGGAAGCGTTTACGCTTTTCACTGCGATGAACACAGGTCATGATGGTTCAATGGGGACTGTACATGCTAACTCATCTCAGGAGACCTTAATAAGGGTGACAAGCCCACCAATGAGTGTTCCGCAGGTGATGCTTTCAGGCCTTAATTTTATAATCATTGAGCACAGGCTCCACGACAAGAGAAAAGGCACCATAAGGCGTGTTACTGAACTTTCAGAGGTATCCGGAATACTTGAAGGAAAACCGCAGACAGAAGCGCTTTTCCAATGGGATGCAGCGAAAGATGAGATTGTTAGGACTGAAGTGCCCTGCGAATATTTAAAAGAACTTAGTAGATTATCTGGTATGACTGTGCAGCAGATAGAAAAGGAGATAGCTAGAAGGAAGAGTTTCCTGCAGTTATTAGTGAAAAAAAATATAAAGGGCATAAAGGAAACATCAAAGGCAATGCAAGATTTTTTGGAGTCAAAAGATGCGGGTGGTCGCTAAATGGTCGCAAAGAAGGATAAACCAGAAGTACATGACATGGAAAAGGTTGATGCAATAGTCGAAAAGATGAAAAAGAAGTACGCCTCAGAAGGGATTGAAGTTGCACCCGGCCAGAAAACAGAGCTCGCGTCTCTCATCACTGAAGGCAAGGTAAGTACCCTTGAGGTTCAAAGGCCCGAGGACTTAAAAGAGCACGAGTCAAAGTTTTTAAGCTTCATTGGTAAGGCATATGTGGGTCCTTTGCATGGTCTTTTCGATCTAATCGCAAAAATATTTTCAGTAGCTCCTTTTGCGCAAGCCCTAGACGCTGAATTGTATTCTGCAAACATGAAGCTTTCTGCGAGACAGTGGGTTGTAATTTCTAGTGCAGTGGCATTCTTTTCCTTTTTGCTTTCCTGTGGTTTTGGTATTTTTGTTGTAAGTTACTTAAAGATTAACCTCACGAATAGCGTACCGATTATTATGATACTGTCCATGGTCTTTTCTTTTGCAACGGGCTTAATCGTGCTAATGGTTCCAAGTTTTCGTGCTAAGTCTCGCGGAAAAGCAATAAGTATGGAACTTCCATTTGCTTTGCGGCACATTGCAACGCAATTAAGTGCAGGAATCGGGCTTTATAGAACATTGCAAGCGGTTGCTAAGGCAGATTATGGTCCGTTGAGCGAAGAATTTGCTAGAACAATAACAGAGATTGAGGAAGGAATGGATACCCAAGAGGCGCTAAGGCGATTAGCTTTGCGTACAAAATCCGTTGCGCTTAAAAATGCGATGATGCACACAATAAGGGCTATAAAAACAGGTGGCAACTTATCAAATGTTATGAATGAGATAGCTGATGATGTTGCCTTCCAGCTAAGATCCAACATGCAAGAGTTCGGACAAAAAATGAACTTTGTTGGTGTTTTGTTTATATTCTTTGCAATAGTTTTCCCAGTTGTAATTGCAATACTTGGAGCAATAAGGAATTCCCCAATATCAGCTACTAGCGGTATGTTTACACTAGCAATGCTGCCTTTAGATCTTAATACGCTTGCAGTATTTTACCTTATGTTGATGCCTTTATTGCTTATAATGGTTTTCACACTTATAAGGTCAATGCAACCACACGCTTAGGTGAATATATGCTGAAAAATGGTTGGCTGACATACAAGGAATATCTAAGGGAAATACATTTCTTCATGAGCCCAGCCAAATGGCTTGCCATATCCATAATACTTTCCATTTGCATTGGCATAGTTGCTTGGCTTGTTTTGGGAGAATTTGAAGTAATAAAAGTTGGCAAGATACACGCAGCAATAATATCCTTTTTGCTTTTGATTGCAGTTGCTGACTTAATGATAACATATCCATATCTTTTGTCTGTAAGGAGAATAGCAAAGATGGAAGAATTCTTGCCAGATGCTTTTAGGCAAATGGCTGACACTCTAAAAGCAGGTGGCACATTTGAATATGCTTTACGCACGGTTAGCTCTGCTGAGTACGGCCCTCTTACTGAGGAGATAGCCCTTGTGCTAAGGCGACTTGAGGAAGGCGAAAATCTTTCAAACGCATTGAAGAACTTTGCTTATAATGTGAACAGCAGGGTTATTAGGAGGGCTGTTGACATAATTCTCGACTCAATTGCTGCAGGCGCTAGTTTGGCTGACATACTCGATGAAATTGCTGATGATGTAAGGGCTACACACAGGATAATGAGGGAAAGAAAAAGCAGCACAATGATGCAAGTACTTTTCATGGTTGTCGCAGGGGTTATAGTTGCGCCTCTGATCCTTGGTCTTATAACTTCAATAGTTAATTTCCTCTTAACTCAAACAATAAAGACAGCCCAAACGATGCCAGCGAAAAGTGGTAGTGCTCTTGAAAGCAGCTTCCTCTGTGCCCCAGGGACATTCCAAAAGCCGACTGGTTTTGATCACAAGGGTTATTGGGGGTGTGTCAGCAATGCAATTATGCTTCTTTTAATAGCATACATTATAATAGAAGCAACAGCAGCAAGCCTCATGGTGGCAATGATACGGGATGGAAACATTAGCAAAAGCTTTATATATATCCCCTTCTTTTTATTTACAGCATATATGATATATTATCTGTCGTTTGTGTTTACATCAGCATTCTTTGGGAGGTGAATGTGAATGTGGAAGGAAGAGAAAGCCCAGACATCTCTTGAATACCTTTTAATATTGGGCGGTGCAGTTGTGACTGCCACGATTGTTGGCATATACCTTAAAAATACAACTAAAACAGTTGGTGGCGAAATAAAGAGAACTGCTGATAGTACACCAACACCGTAATGCTCAAAAAAATAGGAGGTAAGAAAATGGAAAATAGACGAGGCCAAGGTGCATTAGAATATCTAATCTTAATAGGCGCAGCAATGGTCGTTGTTGCTATTGTTATAGCTGTGATCATACCAAATGCTCAGAGACAGCAATGTGAAAATGAAAAATCTCTGTGGGTCAGCACATGTAATGCCAAAGGAACTAAAGTATTGTGCGAAATGACTGACTTAGATGGGGACGGAACTCAGGGCGATTGCGTATGGGATGACTCCAAAAAAGAATGCACACTTGTTAGCGGTAAGTTACCAGGCAGTTGTGCCACTTAATACTAGTACAGTTGATCCTATGAATAACAGAGCACAAGTAGCTACCGACTACCTTCTTTTACTTTCTTTTGTTATTTCTTTAGGTTTGGCTATTTCGGCAGTTGTTGTTCACCTTGTAAACCTTTCAATTAACATGGAGCGCGAAGCTTCAGAGGTAAGAAGAAAACTGCTTCAGGGTGGGAACTGATGGATAAAAAAGCGCAGGTCTCTT
>JAWALG010000023.1:0-19350 GCA_038886995.1 Candidatus Iainarchaeum sp. | reverse complement strand
TTCAGTTCCCAAGCGAATTTTGAAAAAAAAGCCAAGTGCTGGCTTCTGGAAAGGTCAAACAGACGAAGGGGAGCTCGGAGCAAGCTATGGGCAAATAGACAAACTACTAATACAACTTGAGAGCAAAAATCGAAAAGTAATAGAAGGCAGAAAAAAATTGCCTGCTTATGCAAGGAAGATTTGTCTGCTTATAAAAAAGAACGAACATAAAAAGAAAAGGCCTGTTGTGATAAGATGATTGCTGTTTTTGGCGGGAGTTTCAACCCAATACATAAAGGCCATTTGCGTGCTGCAAGGTTAGTGCTTAGCAGTGGGCTTTGCAGTGGAGTTTGGTTTGTACCCTGCTACAGGCATTTTTTTAAGCCAGAACTGATAAGCTTTGATCACAGGGTTGAGATGATAAAGCTTTGCATAAAAGGTGAAAAAAGGTTCAAACTTTGTCTCATTGAAAAAGAGCTTGCAGCAAACATGAAAAAGCCAAACACAACTATAGAAACCATTAGAGAGCTTAAGAGAAGGAATCCAGAAAAGGAATTTTGTTGGGTAATTGGCTCGGACTTGCTTCCCGAACTTCCGCGCTGGTATAAATTTAATGATCTTGCACAAGAAACAAGTTTTGTCGTTGTGCCAATAAAAGGCATCAAGTTAAGGAAAGATGTCCTAAGAAAAATAAAAGCAAAAGTGCTCGAAAGCGCAATTGATTTTATTTCTTCGAAACGCATAAGGGAAGAGATAAGAAAAGGCAACAGTGCAAAGAAATTTCTTGAGCCAAGTGTGTGGGAATACATAGAAAGCAATTTGCTTTATGTTAGCGAGTTTTCTGAGAAAGTATACAGCATAGTTAAGAAAGTGCCAAAAGGGCGCGTCGCAACCTACAAGGGAATAGCATCTACGATTGGATCAAAAGCATATAGGGCCGTGGGCATTGCGTTGAAAAAGAACCCATTTGAAAGTGTTCCATGCCATCGCATAGTCAAAAGTGACGGTTCCTTGGGCGGCTATAAGTTTGGTTCTAAAGGAAAGGCAAAAAAGCTTAGAAATGAAGGAATTAAGGTAGTTTTTGGAAAAATCTCTTGCTTTGAATGCGTCAATATTGGGACCAACGAGTTAATTTAACTAAAAGACAGATTGGGCAAAAGTTAGTTTTGCAAAACTACATGTTTTATATATAAGGTTGGCTAATATAATTATTATTGGGTGGTGGGAAGCAATCCGACTTCTTTCCCAAAGGAGGAGGCAAAAGGCAAAGGAGGGGCTCTGCTCCTCCTCTAATTTTTACCTGCGCTTAATGCCATCTGTTTAATCTTGGCTCCAAGACAATACGTCACCAACCTCAGCACCATTTATCTTTTCGGAAGGCAACTCAACGATGTACTTGCTTGCTTTTTTTGGGGTGTAATTTAGTGAAAAAGGTTTCATCAATTTTTTGTCAACAACCTTCTTATGGCTATCAAGAAAAAAAACTGCAATTGGAAAAAACACAAATAACATGTGTATGCTTGCTTTAAGCCTTGATTCTTCGTCTAAGCAGAGCACAAGAGCATAGTCAAAGTTCTTTTTGCGCTCAAACATCAGTCCGCGCATCTTGGAAAAGTAGCTCTCTGCAAGGTGCACCTTCGCTATTATAGTGCTCTTTTTGCTGAGGTTTTTGAGCATTCAATCAGCTCTTTACTTTTCTTTCAGTATCTTGAGCGGAGGCACATCTATAAGCTCTAAAAATGGCTCATTCTTATTTGAAAAGAAGGATTGCTTTTCAATTTTAGCTTTGGCTCTTGCCTTATTCAGTATCTCCATCTCTTTGTTTAAGCTTTCGAGAAGACCCTTTAGCTCATCGTGCTTTTCTTCAATCCTCTTTATAATTTTCTCCTGCTGTTTTTTTGGCAAAAGCAACTCTTCTGGCATCAATAGATAATAATAGTTACCTGTATTTAAAGGTTATGCCTACGCTGTTCACAATCCAAGTTCTTTTGAAATACTTTGCATTGCTTTCAAGGAGATCATGAAGAAGCGTTCTTCAGATACACCGACCTCTCTGCAAAATAGCATCCTTTCTCTTCTGCAGTTTCTTGCAAAATCTTTTTGCTTGAATCTATTGGAAACGAATTCAGGCGTAACATCATCCAATCTTTTAGATGGTAAAATAAGTGCACATGCTATGATTAGGCCAGATATTGCATCACTAGCTATCAGAGCATAATCTAATTTGCTCTTTGGCTCGACTTTTGTTCTTTCAAAATTATGCGCTAGGATAGCGTGCCTTATTTCTTCACTTATATTATCTCCCAAAATCTCAACAGCAAGTTTGCCATGCGCTTCTCGCATATCTTTAGTTTTTTCAAAATCAAGGTCATGAATCAAACCAGTAAGTGCAAAAACCTCTTCACTTTCTTTAATTTCTATTGCCAGCGCCCTCATTATTGCTTCTACTGCTAACATGTGTTTTATCAGCTTGTCATCGCTTATATTCTTTTTTATTAACTTAATAGCTTCTTCTCTACAAATCATTTATTAATTCTCCTGCCGGTATGGGATCATTTTAGCTTTAGGTAACACTTACTCATTTCGCAAAGCCATCTTAGGTGCAGAACTATGTGAACAAGCATTATTAACGTGAAGATTAAACCCACCCAGTTATGCAAGTCAGCTAACACGTGTCTCTCGATGCCAAAAAAATTGTTAATGCCCTGCCTTCCAGCGCCTCTTGGCAAGAACAAGAACAGAATTATGCCAGATATAGCTACTACTAAAAAAAGAATAATCAGCAAAATATCAATTACATAGTTTATTTTTGTGTCACCCATATCTTTTACTACCACAGAAAGCTTTTTAATTTAGAATATTTCTGCAAGTTGGTGCAAGAAGTAAAAAACAATATTTTAAAATCCATCTTTGGAAGATTATTTTAGATGCTAAGATCCGTTGCTATTATTCCTGATGGAAATAGGCGTTTTGCCAAAGAAAAAAACATGCCTTTAGCAAAGGCATATAGCTTAGGTGTGAAGAAAGCATGGCAAACGCTTGAATGGTTAGAGGATTACCCATCAATTCGAGTTGGCAGTTTTTACGCCCTTTCCTTGAAGAATCTAGAGAGAAGCAAGAGGGAACTTAATCTACTCTTTAAAATATTTGATAGGGAATTCTTAACCTTAAGGAAAAAAAATTACTTAAGAGATAATGGGATTAGGATAAAATTCATAGGTCGTTTGGAGCTCCTCAGCGAACGAATTAAGAAGCATATCGCAGACATTGAGAGTAAAACTGCAGACCTTAACAATCGGCTCATAAACATAGCTATTGGATATGATGGTCGACAGGAAATTATCGATGCTGCGGTTGGCATTGCAAAGGATGTAAGTGAGGGCAAACTAAGCGCTGATGAAATTGATGAAAATGTTTTCTCTCGTTATCTTTATGGTAATTTCACTGAACCCGACTTAATAATAAGGACAAGCGGTGAACAAAGGTTGAGCGGCTTTTTGACATATCTGTCCGCATACTCGGAACTGTACTTTTGCCCAAAATACTGGCCTGATTTTGAAAAGCAGGACCTGCAAAGAGCAATAGAGGATTACAATAGAAGGGAAAGGCGCTTTGGGAAATAAGAATGTGCAGCAATTTTTAAAATTTGTGGAATATTAATATCTATTACCAAGTTCTCATAGCCCCGTGGTGTAGCGGCCAAGCATCCTGGCCTTTGGAGCCAGGGACGGGAGTTCAAATCTCTCCGGGGCTACTCTTTTTTCAATAATTTTTTTGCAAAATTTTCAGCTTTTTCTAGGTCTTCTCTATTCGGTCTGCCCTTGTTGATCCCACCAAAAAACTTCAAAATAGAGAAAGTATCGTAGCCAGGGCATGCAAATTCTCCAATTACTTTGTTGCCTTTTGATTCAAGAATTTTTTTCAGGGTTTTATGGTAGTTTGTTCCACCCGTGCCAGATGTAGAAAAAATAAAAAAGCTGGCTTTTAGCTTCGGGATCTTGTTTGCAAGTTCCAGAATATCTCTGTCATGCCTCAAAGCATATATTCCTGAACCTAGGCCTATCAGCCCATATTCCTTGAGTTTTCCTAATTCGACATCTTTTGGCTCTACAAGACCTGCTTTTAGCACTTTTGCCATTGCTTCAGCTACCCTTTTTGTATTTCCATGGTGCTTCGAAACACATATTATGATTGCTTTCATGAACTATCTAAACCTCAGCAAAATTGGTAAAAAGCCCCAAAAACTTGGCTTTGAAAGCATCTTTGGCAAGAATCTGCTCGGCCAATCCATGTCACCATGCTCAGAAAGAAACTCCCCAAGCTTTGCTTTTTGTGCTTTTATGAAAAGTTTGTCCAAAGTAGTGTCATTTAATTTGTTTATATATGAGCGTATCTTCCAGTGTGTGTTAAGCTCCTTTGTTATCGGTTTTATCAATACGCTGTAATTATCTAAAGAAGTGCCATTTCTAAACATGCTGTCTATTGCTTTGGCACACATCTTGGCAGCATTTAAACCCATAATTATGCCCCCACCAGTAGTTGCCTTTACTTGGAAGGCTGCATCTCCCACAAGCAAAATATTTTGTTTAAGCGGTTCAGGGATTGGCGGCCCACAAGGTATCGTGAAAGATGATTCTTCTATTTTTTCAAACTCAAGGAAGTATTTCTTCTTAAACTCATCAAATGCCTCTTTTGGGTTAATACCGTGAGCAGTCGCAATTCCAATCCTTGCAATTGAGCTGTTTTCAGGTATGACCCAAGCAAAAAGACCATTAGCAAATGAACCCAAATAGAGTTTTACTTTTTTGCTCTCAAAAGAGCCATTTGCACGCACCTGGTATGAGTTAACGTAATGGCTTCTCTCTGGCTTTATGCCAATAATTTCCCTTGTGCGGGAATGTACGCCATCAGCGCCGACAATAACCTTTGCCTTTCTAAGCTCACCTCTGCTTTTTTTCTGAATAAAGATATTCTCGTTGCGCACATCTATGAGCTTTGATTCAAATTCAACCTTGGTGCCGTTTTTTAAAGCTTCTTTTAATAGCATCTCATCAAATGATTTCCTCGAAACAACAGCCGCAACAGGATTAGTTCTTTCAATTAAAATCCTGTGGCCTGAAGGTGAAAATACTTCTGCGCCATATACTTTATTGACGATGCACGACTCTGCGTCAATACCTAGCTCATTGAGTCCAGTAAATGACAGCAACCCAGAACAGTTTTCAGGCACGCCAACCTTTGGATGCTCCTCAATGAGTGTCACATCCCAGCCATTCTTAGAGAGCTCAGAAGCAGTCATGATGCCAGCTGGGCCACCACCCACCACGAGGACAGCACACATATATCTATTGGAGAAGAAAAAAATTAAATGTGTGCCGCCGACCAAATTTTTGGTTTTCATCCCCTATATGCCCATCTTGGGCCTCTTCTCTGTGGCTCTGATTTGCCACCTCTGAAGCCACTGTTCTTTTTCTTTAGTATGTATAAAAGTGTCAACCCCACTATTAGCAGTATAAAAAGTATTGCGACCGCATACAAAAACGCTTCCAAAATATCGCTTTTAGGCATCTGTTGGTCAATTACCAAAGCAAAGGCGCTTGGCTCAAAGGCATTTTTTGCTTTCAGTGCTTGGTATTCTGCTGCATTTAGCGGCGCCTTAAGAGAATACTCAATTATTACATCCTCCGAATCCTTTTTTTGTGGCTTGAACAATAGCAGCGGATCGTCTTTTATGACTTCAAATGCAACATCTGATTTTAATTCAGAAGCGCTTTTTGTGAGCTCTTTTGGGACACTCTCAAGGACAAGCATTTTTTCGTCCAACATTTTGAACTGCAAAAATACTTTCACATAATAGCTCACTACATTATTGTCCTTTACCATTAATACTTTTACAATTTTTTTGGCAGCTGATCCAGCTGTTTTGCTTGCAGCATCTTCTGCTGAGGCCTCTGAAAAGCCATTGGCTAAAAGAAATGCTTTAGCTGCGTCTTTGCTCATTTCTAATACCTTTGTCTCGGCTTCAGAAAAGCCATAGTTTGCAAACAAGGAGTTGAATTTTGCATATGCGTCATTTGCCTTCTCAATGGCAAAATCATAGTCCCCTTTGTTATAATTTGTGTTTGCATCGAATATTGCTTGTACCATAGCATTGTAGAGATTGCTTGCCTCCTTGTTTATCTCAAGACCATAGCTCTTTATGCTCTGGAGCATGTTTGCAGCTTCAGTCCTTTTTAATATAAGCTCTGCTATTTTTTTCTCTGCCTCGGTTTTCTTTGATGGCTGCGCTATTACGCCACCGATGCCTATGTTTACCGCTGCTGAGCCTTCATTGCCTGCTTTGTCAATTGCAACCGCTTTGAGAGTGTAGCTGCCCTTTGGCAAACTTGAAGAATTCCAGTTATATGTCCAGTAAATACCTTCCTCAGAGGCCGCTGTGAGCGTTGCTATTTTGTTGTTGTCAATATAAAAGGTAACGCTTTCCATTTTTGTCTGTGGTTCATCAGTTCTAACTTTGAGTGTAAAAGTACCCTCAATTAATGCACCTTGCTCTGGCGAAATCCATGTAACTTCTGGCTTCTTTGTATCTATCTCAAATGTTTTTATTGTTTCGCTTAGATTGTCAGCAACAACTTTTACTTTAGCAACACCATCATCTCCACTCGCAACAGTGAAAGTTGCTGTGAAATCATCATCCGTAACAGGCCCCCTAATTTTAACCCAGCTAGCATCTGTTGCTTTCTTTATGTAAACATATGCATCCACAAGCTCATCGGTAGACCTAATCCGGATGGTTTTGCTTCCAGCGTTGGCATACTGTGGTACATCTATTACTACTTTTGCTGCTGCTGTAGTGATGCTCACGCTTGCAGCATCACTAACGTTCCCAGCATTGTCAATTGCCACTACTTTGTAATAGTATTTAGTACCGGAGCTTGCCTTTGTGTCGGTCCATGTGTTATCTACGAGGATAGCTCTCCTATTGTTATCATCTATGTTGAAATCGCTTTCTGTGCCCCTATAAACACGATATTCCTTTATGCCGCTTCTAGCATCAGTTGAAACAGCCCATGTAAGCTTTACATTTTCGTTGTCCAGTGTGGCTTCAAGATTGCTCGGTTTGCTTGGTTTTGTGAAATCAATCTTTACAGTGAAAGTTGCAACATTGCTACAGACACTATTTGAGTCACAAGCACGAACCTTCAAATAGTATATTCCTTCATTTAGATTGTTTATGTCTAGTCGCCTGTTTGCACAATAATTGTTAGAGTCAATTATCTGGTCTGGCTCTTTTGTTGCTGCCGTATCCCATGTGCAAGAATAACCGATAGCGCCGGCAACAGCACTCCAGGTAATTAAAACATTTCTGTCTTTGCTCCATTCACCATTTTCATGCGTGCTTGAATAGAACTCAGGCATTGAGGGCAATATGCGCCTGTTTGGCTTTATTTTGTTGCAGTCAGAAAGTTCACTTTCATTGCCGCTCAAGTCAATAGCAGAAATCCTTATGTGATAGTTAAGGTCGCTGTTAAGGTCCTGTAAAACATAGTTTGTTTGTTTTGTAAAACCAGCAAGCGTTGCTGTTTCCTTCGTAAAATTGCAATCGTTTGTTCTATAATATATTTTGTAGCCATTTATGTCATACTCTGTGTTTGCAACCCATGTAAGTGTAATTGACCCAGGTCCTGCGTACGCCAGCAACCTTACAGGGCTGTTTGGTGGATTGTTGTCAGTATATCTAATCGTTAAGTTGCAGTCCGCAGAGTTTCTTGCTTCTGAAGCAGTTATTGCCAGGTCATAAGCCACGATTCTTAAAACGTAAGTTCCAGTTCGGTCTACAGCGACCTCATTATAATCACACACATAATTTTTGCCGCCATCTGAAGTCGAACAGAAACTTGAAAAGTTAAAGTTGCCGTCTCTCTGCGCCCCCGTAACTGAAATAGTGGCAGTAGAAATTCCGCTTGAAGTATCGCTAAGATTAAACTTTATGTTATTGCTTGTTATGTTTACATCTCCACCACAATTTGCTTCAGGCGAGGTTAAGTTTATTGTTGGTGGCGTATTATCAATATAGAAAACCTTTGATGATATCTTGTTAAAGTCATTGACTGCTTCGTTTTGCTTTTCATAAAAGTTCATATCAAGGAAATAGTTGCCGTCAGGAAGTGAGGGCAAGGTTATGTCAACATAGCATCTCACAGGTGTTACAAAGTTAGTGCTCTGGCAAAAGCTAGAGCCAGGATCAGAAAGATTTTGAGTGCTTATGAAATTTTGAAATTGGCCTGGTGAAGCGCTATAATAGAAATCAACCCATAGCTCTTTGTTTGGATCGCCGTTTATATCAGAGTCCATTGCATTGAATTCAATTCTTTGCAGGCCACTTTTAAGATATGCACCTTCGGTCGGCGTAATCAGTGTTATTATGGGCTCTGCGCCAAGAGCAGAAGACGCAAAAATGGAAAGAAGGATTAGCAAAGAAAGAGTATTTTTTAAAAAAAATGTAGGCTTTTTTTCAACCAAAATTATCACCCTCACCCAGTGAATTTGTTAAATATAAATCATTCTTATACTAAAATCTCCTCTAAAAATGTTTTTAATACTTTTTAAAGTGTGTTATTATTGGTAACATGCTTGGTGTCCTGGGGGGAACAGTTTTTCTGAAAAAAAACCTTCTTAAGATAAAAGCAGAGAAAAAAGTAAGGACACCGTATGGCGTAACAATTGCAAATATAGGTGATGGTTTTGTTTTCATCCAGCGGCATGGGAAGGAGAATTTGCCGCCTCACAGAATAAATCATCATGCAAACGTTTTTGCCTTTAAGAAATTGGGCATAAAGGAAGTTATTGCGGTTAACTCTGTAGGTAGCCTTAAACGCAGGATAAAGCCAGGCTCACTTGCAGCGCCGCATGACTACATGCAATTCTTTCCAAAAACATATTTTGAAGAGCAAATGCAATGCATAACGCCAAGGCTTTGCGAAGATCTTCGAGACAAGGTTTTGAGGGCCTGTGACTTTTTGGGTTATCCCGTAATTAGCAAAGCAGTGTATTTTCAGACGATAGGGCCGAGGCTTGAAACTGTTTCTGAGGTTAAGTTCATAAGACGCTTTGCAGATATTGTTGGTATGACTATGGCTGACGAAGCAACCCTGGCGCAGGAGCAAGGTCTATGCTATGCTAGCCTATGCACTGTTGATAATTATGCCCATGGGATTTCAAAGTCGCTTACATATGAAGAAATTGTTAGCAACGCGTCAAAGAATGCTGAAAAAATAGCACACATTATCTATACACTGGTGAAAGCGCAATGACTATTTTTATAAGAGGCGCTATGCTTCCAGACAGAAAACGCTACAACATAATTATCGAAGGCAACAAGATCTCTTCGGTTGGTAAGAAAGCGGTTGACAAGGGTGATGTGGTTATTGACGGTAATGGACTAGCTGCTGTGCCTAGCTTTTTCAACATGCATACGCATGCCGCAATGTCCCTGCTTAAGGGCTTTGCTGATGATTTTGAGCTGCATACTTGGCTAACCAAATATATCTTTCCGGTTGAAGCAAAGATGAAGCCAAAGCATGTTTATTATGGTACAATGCTTGCATGTGCAGAAATGATACGCTCAGGCACTACATGCTTCAATGACATGTATTTCTTTGAAGAAGAGGCAGCTAAAGCCGCAAGAAAGGCGGGAATGAGAGCGATCATAAGCAAAGTAATAACCAATAAGCTAAATGAGAGCGATGTGAGAAGCTCCTTAAAGTCACTTAAAAGATATAAAAACGTCACACCGGCGCTTGGACCCCATGCAATTTATACCACCACAGAGGATGTTTTGCGAGGTGTTAAAGTTCTTTCAGAGGAACTATCAGTGCCAATACATTTCCATTTAAGTGAGACACAAAAAGAAGTATCCGACTGCCTAAAAGGAAAAGGGATGAGGCCCGCAGAATACCTTGCCAAGATTGGTTTTTTAGGCAAAAATCTTTTCAATGCACACTGCGTTTGGTTAAATAGGAAGGAAATTGGCTTATTGGCAAGGAGTAATGCTAAGGTTGTTAGTTGCCCTACATCAAACTTAAAACTGGCTAGTGGAATTGCGCCGCTAAAGGCACTTTTAGAGCACAAGGTTCAAGTAATGCTTGGCACTGATGGTTCAGCAAGCAATAATTCTCTTAGCATGTTTGAAACAATTAAGTTGGCCTCTTTGCTACAAAAGCACACGCAAAGAGATGCTTCTGCACTTAAAGCAGAACATGTATTTGAGCTTTCAAATATTAGTGCTGCAAAAGCACTAAATATGAACTGTGGTATATTGGAAGCCGGTTGCCTTGCTGATATAACTTTGATTGACTTAAATCATATCACCATGGTTCCTTGTCATAACCTAATATCTAACATTGTTTATTCTGCTGACGCTAGCGCTGTTCACACAGTAATATGCGATGGCGAAATATTGATGGACTCAAGGGTGATTCCCTGGGAAAATGAAGTAAAGAAAAAGGCGTCTAAGTACGCATTGAGGCTTGCAAAGATTTAGGGCATATGCTCAAGTATAAATTAAGAGGTGATTTTGTGGCAGGTTGCTGCGGAGCAAAGACCAAGAAAGGCAAATAAGATGTCTGTAAAGTTTGGTTTTTCCATTTATTTTCCTTTATTTTTATTTTTTATTTCTTTAAAAGCTCTTTTTTTATAACAACAATTTCAGGCAGTCCACGGTAATGCCCTGCATAATCTAAGCCATAACCGCCTACAAATACTCTCGGTATCTGGAATCCCACAAAGTCAACTTTCACATCTTGGGCTATTCCTTTATCAAGCAGCACACACGTTTTGAACCTTTTTGCCTTTTTGCATATCATATCTTGAAGAATGCTAAGCGTTTTGCCTGTGTCAACAATATCCTCTATCAGCAGCACATTTTCTCCCTGGAGTTCGTCTATTTTATAAAGTTCCACTTTTCCACTTGAGGTTGATCTGTCTCCATAACTTGAGCATTTTATGAAATCAAGTTTTGTTCTAAGGTCGCTTTGCTCGTCTAGCGCCCTTATAAGGTCTGCAGCAAAAAACATGCCGCCTTTAAGAATCACATAGCAATCAAGTTCTTTGACACCTTCAAAGGCAGCACTTATCTCCCTTGCTAGAGCGGTTATCCTGGCTTCAAGGCAACCTTTCGTTATTAGTATGCGCTCAATTTCGTGCTCATACTTCTTCCTAACTACCGGCTCTGGCTCATTTTTTAGCTTTACGCCTTCTTCCGGAACAATTACTTTCTTCGAAAAATTATTTACTATCTTGTGCATCAAACCACCTTCTAAAAAAATTTGCTTTTTTTATTGCCCTCTCATATCTTTCTGGGGTATCTGTTGGAAACCATTGGCCAACGCATTTGCACCCATAAAGCTTTTGCTCAAATGATAACACAGGGAAAACGTCCCTCTCAAGGCTATACCGCTTTTTCTTGGGTATCATGTGCAAAACCTTTTTGGAGAAAACATATGCGCCAGCATTTACTGTTCTGCTTTCTGTCTCCCAAGGCCTTGGCTTTTCTATGAATCTGAGTATCTTATTGCCTTTAAGTTCAACAACACCGAGGTTTTCAATATTCTGGAGTTGCTTGAGTGCAATAACGCCAAGCGCTTTTTTATTCTCAAGTAAGATAGCCATCTTGGTATAATTTACATCTTTTATCTCATCGCCGTTGCAAACAAAAAAGCTTTTGCCTCTAATATGACTTTCCGCATTCTTGATTGCACCAGCAGTGCCAAGTGGCTTATCCTCAACGCAGTAGGTAATTTTTGCACCACAGAAGCGATTGCCAAAGTAGGCCTTTATTGCTTCACTTTTGTAGCCAACTCCGAGCACAATATGCTTTACGCCGTGTTCAATAAGGTTCCTTATGTTATACTCAACTATTGGCTTGCCTTTCACAGGAAGCATTGGCTTTGGTATTTCAAGGGTGAAAGGCCTAAGGCGCGAACCTAAGCCACCAGCCAGCACAAATGCATCAGTCACTTTATTTTTTATTGGGGTCTTCCCTGCTTTTTTCATATGCGTTTATGGATACGATATGTTTATAATTTGAATTTTAACTTAAAGGAAAAGCTTTGCTTTTTCAATGTCGGCTCTTTTATTTATGTTGAGGTAAAGACCTTGAAAGGGATAACCATAAAGAAGGTCCTGCTTTGCCATTCTTGGGAATAGGTCTTTTTCAATGCTCTTGTCTGTGGGTGCTATGTACGAAAAAACAGCCGGCTCCATTATAAAGTAGCCAGCGCTAACAAGATAGCTTTCAACCATTTTTTTGGGCTTTTCAATGAAATCCTTTATCTTTGCACCTTCCATAACAGCAACCCCATAATTTTTTGGTTCATCAACACTTGTGAGTGCAATCGTAGCTTTACTTGAGTGCTCTTTGTGAAAATCGTACATGCTGCTTAGGTTTATTCTGCAAATTGTATCGCCATATGCTAGAAGGAATGTTTCCTTTAGATGTGACTTTGCCATCATTAAAGGCCCTATCGTGCCAAAAGCTTTTTCACCATATATAAAATTTACATTGTATGGCAAGCTTAAGTTGTTGAAATGCCTGACAATTTCCTCTTTTTTGTAGTCAACATAAACTATAAACCTGTTTATCCCTAAGCCATGCAGATGGTTAAGTGTGTGTTCGAGAAGTACCCTATCGCCAATGCGCGACATAAACTTTATTTTGCCATCTATGCTTATATCATTCGGCTTTCCGCCAGCAAGCACCAGCGCAGTAATTAGTTTTTCACCAAGCGCCTTACTTAAAATATATTCAACAGCTTGGCTCCTGCTCCTTAACGATAAGCCATCCACCAAAGAGTCAACCTTAGAAATCAGGTCGTTGCGTATAGAGATGGTCACACGAGCTCTTTTTGGAGTAGTTGTCCTCATAACAGTTCATACAAGTTATGAAAGATTCATTTATTAAATTTTGTGCTGTTAAATTTTTCTGATTTTTATGCGTGTTGCAGTCATAGGTACTGGCTATGTAGGCCTTGTCACTGGGGCTTGCCTTGCTGAGATTGGACACAATGTTGTATGTGCAGATATAGATAAGAAAAAAATAAGCATGCTGAAAAAAGGGTTGTGTCCAATATATGAGCCCGGCTTAGAAGCACTAATCAAGAAGAACATTAAGCAAGGTAGGCTAAGCTTTACAACAAAAACCCAGGAAGCGGTGCGCAACTCTTATGTAGTTATGATTGCGGTTTGCACCCCACAAAAAAAGAGTGGTGAGGCAAACCTTAGCTACTGGAAAAAAGCAGCGCTTGATATTGCCAGCTCAATAAGCGATGAAAAGATAATTGTAAATAAGAGCACAGTGCCAGTTGGAACCGCAGACCTTTTGAAGGAGATAGTTAGTTCTAAATATGATGGCAAATTCCATGTTGTATCAAATCCAGAGTTTCTGCGTGAAGGCAGCGCAGTAAATGATTTTATGAAGCCAGACAGGATTGTTGTTGGGTACGAAAGCAAAGAAGCAAAGAAGGCCATGAAAGAGCTTTATAAGCCAATAAAAGGCAAGAGGTTTTATACTGATTTGCGCACAGCGGAGCTAATAAAGTATGCTTCAAATGCTCTACTTGCAATAAAGATTTCTTTCATAAATGAAATTGCAATGCTTTGTGATAAAGTTGGCGCAAATGTTGTCTCAGTTTCAAAGGGCGTTGGCATGGATAAGCGCATAGGCCCTTATTTCCTGAACGCTGGCTGCGGTTGGGGCGGTTCATGTTTCCCAAAAGATGTTAGTGCCCTTGTTTACATGGGTAAAAAAGATGGGGCGCAACAAAGCATTGCATTAGCTGCTTACCTTTCAAACGAAAAAGCAAAGCTTCAACCGGTGCTTAAGCTTAAGAAGCACCTTGGAAGTCTAAAAGGCAAGCGAATTGCTTTGCTTGGGCTTTCATTTAAACCCAACACTGATGACATTAGGTTTGCAAGCAGCCTTACAATAATTAAATCCCTCAAAAAAGAAGGTGCTATTGTTTGCGCTTATGATCCAGCAGCAATGGGCAATGCAAAGCGCGAATTTCCAGATATCCGCTACTACAAAAATGCCTATGATGCAGCAAGAGGTGCAGATGCTATTGTTATTGTAACCGAATGGAAAGAATTTGCGAATCTTGACTACAGAAGAATCCGCAAGAACATGAAAAACCCGCTGATAATAGATGGCAGAAACCTTTTAAATAAGAAAAACATTAGTGATATTGGCTTTGTTTATGAGGGGATTGGAACATAATGTTCATATTAAGGAGGTGTATAAATGGGGTTAATTACTGTATCCTGCATAAAGGCAGATGTTGGAAGCCTTTCTGGGCATATAACAGTGCTGCCTGAAATGATTAAGTTGATGGAAGACCATCTTGAAGCAGCTAAAAAGGCAGGCACAATAATAGATTACCATGTTTTCAACTGCGGAGATGACCTTGAAACCGTGATGACACACAGAAAAGGTCGCGACAACACAGAGGTTCATAAGCTTGCTTGGGATGGCTTCATGAAGGTCGCACAATATGCCAGAAGCAAGAAGCTTTACGCTGCAGGCCAAGACCTGCTTAGCGACTCATTCTCAGGAAATGTAAGGGGCCAAGGTCCAGGCATTGCAGAAATGACTTTCATGGAAAGGAAATCAGACCCGGTGCTTATATTTGCATGTGACAAAACAGAGCCAGCTGCTTTCAACCTGCCACTTTTCAAGGTATTTGCTGATCCTTTCAACACAGCAGGTCTTGTTATAGACCCAAAAGCAACAGCTGGGTTTTCTTTTGAAATAATGGATGTTTATAAGCACTTGAAAGCAACGCTCCATTGCCCTGAGGAGATGTACGCTTTGTTAGCTCTTATAGGTACTACAAGCACTTATGCGATTAAGCGCGTATATAAAAAAGGCAATGAAGCGCCTGAGGAGCGCATAGCAGCAGAGGTTTGCACAGAAAAGCTCAATGTTCTGGCAGGTCAGTATGTTGGAAAAGACGACCCAGTTTGCATTGTAAGGGCACAAAGCGGATTTCCTTCGGTTGGTGAAGTAATTGAAGGTTTTACGCTTGGGCATCTTGTAAGCGGCTGGATGAGGGGTTCACACAAAGGGCCTTTGATGCCAGTTTCGCTTAAGTATGCCACGCCAACACGCTTTGATGGGCCCCCAAGGGTTGTTGGTCTCGGCTTCCAGGTCTGTGATGGCGAGCTAATAGGTCCGAAGGACTTGTTTGATGATGTCAGCTTTGACCATGTAAGGGCAAGATGCAATGAAATTGCAGATTACATGCGTATGCATGGCCCATTTGAGCCACACAGAGTTAGCGAAAAGGAACTTGAATACACTACGCTGCCAGATGTCCTAAAGAAACTTGAGCAAAGGTTTAAGCCGACAGAGGAATAAAACTTATGAAGGCAATAATACCCGCAGCCGGTTATGGCACAAGGCTGCGGCCTTTAACTTATTACATACCCAAAGCATTAATAGACGTAGCAAGGAAGCCAGTGATTGAACACATACTTGACAAAATAGAAGAACTTGGCTGTGTTGACTCAGTTTACATAATATCAAATAATTATTACTATGACTCTTTTGAAAAGTGGCTAAAAGGCATAAGTACGTGCAGCACTTACAAATTTGAAATCGAAATAATCAACGATGGCACCAACAACGAGCAAGAACGATTGGGGGCAATAGGCGACAAGATGTTAGCTATAAAACAGAAAGGGCTTGAAGGTGAGCTTCTTGACATAAGCAGCGATAACATATTTGATTTTTCACTACTGCCAATATATAAGCTCTACAAGGAAAAGAAAAGATGCGTTTTGGGCGCATATGATGTTGGGTCAATAGAGTTAGCAAAGAAATATGGTGTTTTAGCTGTTGACAAAAACTGGAAGATAATTGACTTCCAGGAAAAGCCGCCTGAGCCAAAATCAACACTTGCGAGCACAGGCATATATTTCTACACAAAGAAAGTAGTTAAACTATTTGAAGAATATGCTAATGCTGGCCATGGTCTTGATGCCGCTGGCACTTTCATACAATGGCTGCATAAGAAGGAGGATACGTACGCTTATAGCTGCAAAGGCAAATGGTTCGACATTGGCTCAATGGAATCACTAGAAATGGCTAGGAAGGAGATAAAATGCGCGCCTTAGTTACCGGCTGTGCCGGCTTTCTTGGCTCACATCTTTCCGAGTATCTTGTATCCAAAGGCTACTATGTGATAGGCATAGATAATTTATGCACGGGCACAACCCAGAACATAATACATCTGCCAAAAAAGAAGTTTAAGTTTTTAAAGGGCGACACAACAAAAAAACTTAATGTTACCGGCAAAATTGATGAAATCTATAACCTAGCATCTCCTGCTTCCCCAATACACTACCAACGAATGCCGATAGAAACAATGCTTGCTAATTCGGTTGGTGTAAAAAACCTGCTAGAGTTAGCAATGAAAAAGAACGCAAGCTTTTTACATACATCCACTTCAGAGGTATATGGGAATCCTCTTGTGCACCCACAGGTTGAAAGCTATTTTGGCAATGTTAACCCAATAGGCCCAAGAGCATGCTATGATGAATCAAAGAGATTTGCAGAAGCTCTTATCATGAATTACTACTGGAAGTACGGATTGAAGACAAGAATTGCAAGGATATTTAATACATATGGCCCAAGGATGACAATTAATGATGGGAGGGTTATGCCAAATTTTATCATGCAAGCCCTCAATAATGAGCCAATAACAGTTTATGGCAAAGGTGAACAAACAAGATCTTTTTGCTATGTGAGCGACACCATAGAGGGGCTATACCAGCTAATGCATTGTGATTATTCCATGCCTATTAACATTGGCAATCCAACTGAAAATAAGATTATCGATCTTGCAAAAATCATAATAAAGCTCACTGGATCACGCTCTGAAATAGTTTACAAAGAAATGCCTAAAGACGATCCTGAAAGGAGAAAACCAGACATTTCTTTAGCCAAGAAGCTCCTTTCGTGGGAGCCAACTGTCGGACTTGAAGAAGGGCTTTCCAAAACAATCCCTTGGTTTAAGCAGTTTATTAAAAAGCAACCAAAACGTTAATATTAAAAAGAGTTTAATTTTTCTTATGTTTGGTAGTTATGCCAGATTTGCGTCAGAGCATAAGCAATTTGGGCTTTTACCTAAGCTCTTGGCTTGATCTCTCGCATGGCCTGCATAGCTACATTGTTGACCCGGTTAGAAGCCAACTTGCTTTCATCGAACCCGACAGCGCATCCCAGGGTGCGCTTTTGCTTGGTTACTTAAAGCTTTACGAGAAAACAGGCTCACAAGAATATTTAGACAATGCGTTGAAATGTGGTGAGTGGCTTGTTTCAAATTACATCTGGGAGGCAAATATATTTTATAATTCCTGCTTGGAGCACAAGCCAGGAAGCGAAGAAACATATGCTTCGCTTTTTGGAAATGCTTATGCAACACTCGCACTTACTAGGTTATGCAGCGTATTAAAGAAACAAAATATGAATTATAACAGATTTTTTAATGTTGCTAAAAACAACATTGAGCGCTTTATAATAGCAAAGTGTTGGGATTACAAAAAGTCATTTCTTGAGTTTAGCCACAATACTATGCTGTTTAACTTGCCAGCTGCTGCTACAACGATTCGTGCTGTGATTCGCTATTCGCTCTTAGTCAACGAGCCATCCATGATTACAGATTATTGTATCCCGACCGCAATACAACTGCTGAGATTCCAATATAAGGATGGTTGCTTTGCAATGGATGAAAAAGATGAAATTTCCCCACTTTTCAAATGTGCTTTTACCCTCAAAGGGTTAACAGAGATGTGTGAAATTAAGCAAGATGAAAAAGTAGTGGAACGCCTTAAAGATGCTGTCTCCTTTTTGGATAAAAGCATACATCCCACGGAAAAGCTTTATTATTACGGATACAGAGGAAACACATTCTTAAAGTACCCCCTCTATGTTGCAAACAGCGCTTTAATTGCTTCTACAATCAAGCAGTTAGCGCCCCTTGGCGTTAAGAGCAATTTAGCTGACAGTGTAATTGAAAGCGTTTTGTCAAGGCAATACTCTAACGGCGCATTGCCATCCTATGTTGGCTTTTGCAATGTTCTTTATGAAATTGGCGAAAAGCCAAAGCAACCGCTTTGGCAGGATGTTTTGCCTTGCCCAGCATGGAATGCTTTTGCTTTTGAATCCTTGGTAAACCTTTTGCCAGCAAAAGTAGAGCTGCCTCTTCCGAGTGCTGATTTTCCTTGCACATATGAGTCAAAGGACTATTCTATAACGGAAAGGAACTCAACCGTTGTATTTTTTGCTAAGGACGGCAGCGTAGCAGCCAAATGGTTTAAAGGACATACTAATTGGCTCTTCGGTAAACTTTATATTACACCTGTCGAGGAAAAGAAAAAAGTTGTTAAGAAAATACCCAAAAAAGAAGTTAAAGCACCAAAGGCAAAAAAGAAGGCAAAGACAGCTAAGAAAGCTGCTAAGGTTAAAACAGAGCTTCAAAAGAAAGCGAAAGAAGCTAAGCCTGTAGAGCAGCAACAACAAGTGCCTCAGTTGACACAGCAAACACCAACACCTAAGGAACAAATACCACCGGTTCAGCCAGTAATTCAGACAGAAAAACCCAAGAGATCTTTCTTTGGGCTTTTTAGGAGATAATCATTATTCATTTTTTTGTTTTTACTTTAACTATAAACAAGGCCAAAGCGGCTATTAATATTACAAGATAACTGTTTAACTCTGGTGCTTCTGTTTCTTTCGTCTGACCTGCTACTGAAATGTACTTTCCCTGCCTGCAGTCTGATGTCTTGCATATGCTATAACCAGGCACATCTAACTCCGCCTCTATATAATAAACCCCTGCTGTACTAATAGAACCAACTAAAATAGGCCCCTTGTTACATGTGCCTTTTATGTTTTGTACAATTGGTTGTGAACCTTTGATGGTACCGTCAGTGGGCCACAAGCTAACCTTCAGGTTTAGGTCTGCGGTACATTTAACACTAACTTCAATAGGTTCATCCACCATCACATTTTTGGCTTCTATTGACTTTATTGAATAAACTTCATTTGGGAAAAGCTCTAAGAATATGCTTTTAACGCCCTCATTCTTTTTGCAAGAAACAGTGTATCCATCATAAGAATAAATCAAATCAATCTTTGGCTTTGTTGTAAAGACTATTGATTCAATAATTATATCTGTTGACTGATTTGGCTTCAATACCACGCCTTTGCCCTGCACGACACTTATTTGACCCCTTGGTTCTCTAAGCTCAATTGAATTTATTTTAATTGGGTAATTGTCCAGATTTGTTAACTTAAACCTTGTTATGACT
>JAWALG010000022.1:0-19375 GCA_038886995.1 Candidatus Iainarchaeum sp. | reverse complement strand
TAACCTCCTCATTGCGCAGAAGCTCTAACCTATACTTGAACTTATTTCTGAGGTTAAAGGCTGCGCCACAAAAATTAAATGAATAGTCATTTAAAAGTGTTTCTTTGCCAATAACTACTGTTGTGCCATCAGGCACTACTCCTGTGATAACACTGCTGTAGTAATTGCAATCCTGACCTGTATAATTCCCAAAAACATATTGGCTGTTGTCGTCATATGCTACAAAAGCAAGCTTCATGGTAAGGCCTTTGCTTGCGAGATAATTTCTGAATTGCAGTGCAGTATGACTTATAACTGAGTTAAGGTCGTTTGAGTATATACCAGAAGCTCTTGCTATTGCAAGCTCCTTCTTTATGTTTTCAATCTCAAATGCGCCCGTGGTTTTAAATGTTGATGCGGTGCGTATTGAAACTATTGCTGCCAGTATAAATGCTGCAAGTATAAATGTTACGAGGAGATATGCTTGCGCCTTTTCATCGCTTGTGGTTAAGAAACAATTATTCTGAGCTGTATGGTTTGGCATATATCTTCACCACCGCTAATTTGTGTTGGGTTATGTTACCGTCGAAAAGGTAGGAAACTAGCACATAGTTCTCAGAATCTGGCTTTTGACCTATGCATTGGTTGTTCTCATCGCATATTTGAACTTCAAAAGGATAGTGTATATATTGTGACATATATTCCTTTACGCTTGCCAAAGAGTTTTCATCAGAGGTACTTATAATTAAGGCCCTTAGCGAGTTATCTTCTGCCATGGAGAGAAGTGCTGACTCGCAATTTGCCCTAACTTCGGCGTACTTTGCCTGCGGGCTAATAGTTGGCAAAGAAAGCATTGCAAGCATGCCTATTATGATTACACCAGCAATCATAACTTCAAATGTTTTCATCATTTCTTTAGCCTCCTTATAAGGATGAATGCAAAAAATGAAGCTAGTATTAAAAACAAAAGTGGAAAGATATCAAAACTTTTGGACTTCTTGACAAAGGTTATTTCTGTGCGAAGGTCTTCTAAAGGCACCGGAACATGAAAATCAGAATTTTCTATTTTCAAGCCATTAAATTCATCTGGTAGAAGAAGCTTTCCGCGATACTTGAGCTCAATGCTTTCGTTTGGCTCTAAGGCAGTAATCTCAAATAATATGGTTTGGGGGTTTTTGCCAAATTGGGATGGATAATTACTCTTTACTTCATTAAGGTCTCTAGCAATTTTCTCTGGGACAAAATCAACCATATAAAAGTTGCTTAAAGTTTCGGCGCTCACGTTCTTAATTGAAAGGGAAACTACAATTGCATAGTTTTTTCCTGAGCTTGAACTTATCTCAATCAGATTAATGGCCCTTTTTATTGCAAGATTTTTCCAAAGTTTTTCAGTGTTTGTTGGGAATTCTTTGAAGTAACCTTTGAGCTCGTCGTAGAACACAAGTTTTTCTTCGTGGTAGTCAATTAGGTAGCTCTGCGCTAATGAAACATCAGCTATCTTTGAACTTAGCTGTTCAAGGTTATTTTTCAATTCAGTAAGCACACCCCTAGACGTTTCATAGTCGCCAGAGCTCATTTTTTCTTTTAAATCAGTAATTTTGCTTTTTAGACCCGACAATTCCTCTGCAATGCCCTTCTGCTCAAACAAGGCAACATCTTTGTTATTTGAAATTTTCTCTGAGATCTGCTCAGCTAGTTTTTCAAGATCGTTTGCCTTGGCTTCCGCATTTAGCAGAAGTATCTTTTCTGCTTTGGCTTCGGCTTTATTCATAACAAAGTCGAGGGCGACAAAATTTAATGTTATTTTCTCAGAATTTATGTTATTTAGGTCAATTTTGAGCGTTGACTCTTTAGAAGAATCGCTAAAACCCTTATCAAAAATCTGCTCTTGGCTTCCAAAAGAGACAACTATTTTGAAAACATCCTCTGAGTGCTGAACTTTAGCAGTGAGCTCATTTTTGCCTGTTTGTGTTAATGAAACAATGTTGATGTCAGGCGGCGTAGAATCGACATATAAGCTTAATGTTTGTGTGCTGTTGAGATCAAGATTGTCTATCAAAGTAACCGTTATCTTTGCTTCTCCATCTATGCTCTTCAAATTATAATCAGAAAGAAAGCCGTTTGCATTCTTTATAAAGCTTAATTCCTCGGTTTCATTGCCTTGGGTTATGCTCCCAAAAATGTCTTTTACAATGACATTTATATCGAGAAGCTCAACAATAATGTTAATTCTTTCCGCTGAAAAGTAGCTCACGCCATTGAAATCCCTTTGGCTCATATTGGCGTCAAAAACGCTCAGTGTGAATTCAGGACCTTTTGTGGAGGTTACTACGCATTGCTCCTTTGTGCTTGTGGAGCTATTGCCTGCTAGGTCATAAGCAGTTACAAGATAGCAGTATTTTCTCCGCTCTAGTGCATTGTGCTCATAATTTGTTTCATCAGATGGAACAGTCACTGTGAACTCTTTTTTTTGCAAGCCGTATTCCTGGATTGTTAAAACATAGTGGGATATGCCACTTGAATCTGAAGCAGCAGCCCATGAAACTTTCACTTTTTTATCTAACAGTGCTACAGCAATGTTTGATGGTGCTATTGGCGCTTTTCTATCAAGAATTATGCTTGCCATAGCCAAAGATTCGCCGCTTGAGTCCCTTGCTTTTACATATATTGTTTTGTTGCCATCAACAGTACTGCAACCATATGAATTCGTAAGCAAGAAGTTTGTATTTTGTGAATAGGCCTGCCAATTCGTCCAGTTTTCTGAATTGCAGGAAAAGCAAATCTCATCAGCTTCGGCAATAATTGAAACAGCCAATCTAAGATTCTTTGTATATGTGTTACCATCTTCGATTACTATAGAATCTATTCGAGCTGCTAGGGAAAAGCCAGGCATGGTAAAAAGCAAGATAATGCTGTAAATGAATGCTTTGCTGCACATCCTCTCAAATAGAATATGCTTTACTTGTTTAAAAGCATTATCAGGATTTTTTTATGCTTTTGAAAGAGCAATTATTTTGGCTCTAAGCCAAGCTTCATCAGCACTTAAGCTTAAAATCTCGTTGCCTAAAATAAAGCAAGGTGTTTGCCTTGATTCAATGCCATAAGGCCTTAGCTTTTCTGGATTTACATCAGCAAGTATTATCTCATAAGTAAATATTTCTGACAGCTCCGGCTCAGAAGACAGCTTTCTCAGTATCTGCTCAAATTTTACTGATTCTGGCTCATCAGATTTAAGAAAAGCGACAAGTTTTATCCTGCTTCTGGCTTTTGGATCCTGGGTAATGTTTTGACTTATAAATTGCGGTAAAAAAACCGCGAAGAAGAAAAGTGAGAATATTAGCAAAAGAACAATTGAGACCTCCACGAAGGGCTTTAATGCCATAAAGATGCCTCATCCTATTTGATTTTTGTTATTCAACTACATGCTGATGTTGTATCGCTAATGATATCACATTGTAATGGAATTACTCTAACCTCTGAAACGGTTTTCTCGTAGTTTGCGGTCAGGTATACAATACCCGTAGAGCCAGCATCAAGATAGAGGTTGCTATTATTGTTCGAATCAGAGGTGTTATCAGTGTACTTCGCAATAACCTTGAAGCCATTTAAGTCCACAGAGCCGGTGTTTTCTATTGTAACTGATACTATTTCAGTTCCGCCTTTATCATAACTGCAAGAAAGTATTGTTATGCCTGCATTGCTGCAGTTTATCTTCTTTCTACCTATTTCTTCGCCTTTAGTTATGCTTTCTCCAGCAAAGCTGTGAAGCCAACCAAAGTACATTGCTGCTAATATAACGGTTACAAGAACTAGGAGCACTGTTGCAATTACAGGGCTTATGCCTTTCTGTGTGCGCCCCATATTCAGACTAAAAGGCATAAAAACACCAAAAAAGAAAAAAGAAAGATTTGTGTTTAGCTTGTTGTGCAGTCTCTCTCCGACATTGCCTTTGGATATTCTACTGATGTTACTCTAACCCTCGTAGTGTCAGCAGTGCAAGTTGCTGTTTTTGTGTCTGTTTCTTTTGGTGAAAGAACATCAAAAGAAATTGTAGCTGTTGCTTTTGTAGCTCCAGTAGAATCTAGACAATTTACACTGAAATTGTTCAGATCTACGCTGCCAGTATTGTCTAGCAAAAGGGTTACTGTTGTGTTTGAGCGGGTGCATGTCTTAACTACAAAGCTTGCGCTGCCTATGCCTTTGAGTTCTTCTTCTGTTTTTGCCTTTTGTTCCTGTGTTGAGCTCATTAGGAAAGTCGCCACAACCACTGTTATCATCACTGCAACCAACACCAAAAGAACTGTCGCAATAACAGGGCTTATACCTTTTGAGTTCATTATATCACCTCATAAAAGCTTTTTAGTGCAAAATAATAAGAATTTGTATTTTATAAGCTTTTCTGTTATGTTTTCCAAACAAGAAATTAGGTGGCCTGTGTTGCTTACTTTTGTTCTTCAATGAGCTTTGCCTGAACAACACCATGCTGCCCAGGCCTGTTCGTAACTACTGCTCTTAGCTTTTTGCCTTCGTGCTCAACCTCAATTACTGCGCCTTTGGTAATGACATTCTGCCTAGTGTATTGCCTATTTGCATCGTTCTTTACTACTTGTTTTATCTCAGCAGTGAAAACCTTGCCCTTATCAGTTATTGAAGCACTCCTTGCTTTCTGAAGCTTGACCTTTTGTGTTTTGCCTCTGCCTTTTACTTTTTTCCTCTGTTCTTTCTCAGCGACCTTCGTCAATGTTGGTGGATTGCCCTTCCAAGCGAGCTTCTTGTCACAGCGTTCAATGCTATGCCTCAGGCCGCCGCTAACCTTCCTTTTTGATTTTAGCATATACTCAGCCAAAAGAATCACCTTAAAACATTAAAGCATTTTTATAAGAATCTTATATGACTCACATGAAGCGGAAAAAAATATTTTTGTTTTTAGGAAAAACAACTTCTGATTTAAATAGTTTGATGACAAAAATTAATAAATGTTTGTCTTGCTCAAAAAAAGGCAAGAGATTTGCTGTCATTGTGCCTTCCGAGAGCATACTTGGAAGAATGCAAGTCGTAAGCGCTGCTGAAAAGGCCTTTGAGTCATTTCGCTCTAAGGATGGGCTTTCAAAAAAACTTGAAATTGAGTTTCTGTTATACCTTTATGGCACATCAAAGATTGATGAGGCACTTAAGATTGCTAACTGTGGGAAGAGAAATCTTCTAATTGCATGTTCAGAAAAAGAGGGCTTTTTGAAATGCTTAAAAAAAGTGGGCTTAAAGGAATCGCCACTTTCATTCGAACCCGATATTGCAAAAGCGAAAATAATCTATGGGGGCGCAGCAAAGGTTGTAAAAGGAAAGATTAGTCCAAAAAAGTTGGAGCTTGCTGTCATTGAAAAGCAAGCAATGCTTTTGGCTGGAATTGGCAGATAAGCAATTTTGTGAATAGCTTTTTAATTTTTGCCAATCACTATTGGTTATGCGGTGATTTTATGGAGTTCCCAAAAAAGATGAGCAGGTACTGCAAGAAGTGCAAGAAGCACACTGAACACAATATAAAAGAATACAAAGGCGGAAGAGCAAGAAAAATGGCAAAAGGCACAAGAAAGCACGAAAGGAATAACCTTGGCTATGGTGGCAAATATCAAGCGGTTGCACACAAGAAGAAATTAAACAAGAAGCCAACATTCAGCGCAATCTGCAGTGTTTGCGGTGCAAAGCATGTGTTTACCATAGGTAAAAGGATAAAGAAGCCGCAGCTTGTTTAGATGAAAAATGAAAATAGTTTAAAGCTTGATCTGCTTAAATTATTAACATGGTTTCAAAAGAAGCGATATTGTTAATTCTGAAACAAAGGCAGGGCATTAAATACACTGAGGTGCTCTCTAGCATTTTAAGCGATTATTCAAGCATAAACTCTGCGAGGGCTGCACTAAGCAGGATTGTAAGGTATCTATCCGCTCTTGGGTACATCACTAGGAAAAATGGTTCTCTTTATATTACAGACAAAGGTAACGCATACTTGTACGGCAGGATGAAAAGCAAGCTTATTATAAAGCTTAATAACAGTGTAAAAGAAAAAAATGCTAATGAAACAGTTAAACAACTTTCTGTTTTAATAGAGCGCAGCAAAATAGAAAAAGAACTTCTCGATATTGCAAGAAACAATGCTGGTTTTTATATATGCGATATCGAACAAATATGGGTTGATTTGGATAAGCAGTCAAAACAACTCACTTACCTGAGCGGGATACTAAAGAAGCAGATTGAGACACTAAAGGAGATGGACTTTCCAAATAAAAGGGTCTTTAACAGGGATTTGTTGAAGGAAATTTTTAGAAGATTATTTGAACAGGGAGAAAAAGATACGCTAATCATAACTGCATATAAGCAAACTTTAGAGGCAATCGCAATAAAAATGGGCCTTCAAACACAAGCAGATACCCTGACTGTGCCACCTGAAAGGGCTTTTGAGCTTTTGAGTTTCTTAGAAGAAAAAAACTTAAATGTGGGAATTGCCTTGCGTGGCTTTTTGTTTTCGGTTGGTGAAAGCATAGAGGTTATAGCGCCTGCAAGCAAGCTTGATATGCTTTAATATTTAATAACAATGTTCTAAACAATGCGGCTGCCGGGATTTGAACCCGGGCTAAGAGCTTGGAAGGCTCTCGTGCTGCCACTACACCACAGCCGCAATCTTTTGGACCTAATGATAATTCACTAAATTTGTTTTTATTTGTTTTTGTTATATATATTAGGGGGTTTGATGGGGAAGTTCATTGTTTTTGAAGGAATAGATGGTTGTGGCAAAGGAACAATGCTTTCTCTTGCTGCAAAATGGCTATTTTCAATGGAATTTGACAACATACTGCTTACAAGAGAGCCAACATACTCTGGTGTTGGAAAACAGATAAGGGGCATACTGAAGTCAGATACTAACCCTGTTGAAAAAGCCAAACTTATGCTAAGTTTATATATTGAGGACAGGAAGGAACATTTAGAGAAAGTTATAAGGCCTGCTCTGCGACTGAACTCAATTATATTATGTGACCGATATAAGTATTCAACAATTTGCTATCAACATGCTCAAGGCATACCTATAGAAAAAATAATTGCTGCACACAGAAGAATGCTTATTCCGGATTTAGTGCTTATACTTGATGTTGATGTTGATACTGCAATAGCAAGGATGAGTTTAGAAAGAAAGGTAAAGGAAAAGTTTGAGCAGAGAGATTTTCTCAAAGAAATTAGGGAAACTTATCTTGAAATTCCAAATCTACTACCAGATGAAAACATAAAAATAATAGACGCAAACAGAAGCACTGAAGAGGTCTTTGAAAGCGTAAAAAAAGAGATATCAAAAGTATTAAAAGATTAGAATAAAGTTAATGCGTTTACAATTGATCTTTGAATTTATCCTTGAAGTGGCTCCAAGTTACAAGGAAGACCCCGTGGGCTGGCAAATATGGCTCAACTATGTGTGCAATATTGTTAGCATAATCTGGGTGCTTTCTGGTTCCTTCAATCATCATAAGTGTTTCCCTATCAATAAGGCCAGCATCATTTAGATCAGAGACCAATGCCTCAAAGTCGTCCTTTGTAGAAACGTACTTTGGCAATTTCCAGTCAGATGAAACACTAAGTATCCATTGCATATAGTCCCTTGCTTCATCAAAATTGTTTTGTGATATGTGATAGTCAGCCAGCAGCATTGTGAAAAGTGTGCTCGCGCCAACGCCACTGCTCTCTTGGCCATAAGTTGGTGGGTAATCCATAATTCCACCTAATGCACCATACTTTAGGTTTTTCTCTGTAAATTCAATTGTGCTTCTTAGCCGGTCATCGTTACTGGGGAAAACATTGAAGAATGATAAGGCGAGCACTGAAGCATCTGGCCCTGTGATAACACTCGTTGCATCCTCAACTTTTATTGTTTTTATGAATGTGTTAAGCCTACTATTCCACATGAATGACATTATTGATTCGCGCAAAAGATTTTGTTTATCCAAAGGCGGATATTGCAACCTTATCCTATCAGCTATTGCGCTCAATTCCCTTAAAGCAGCACAACAAACAGCATTACACCATATCTCGTAGCCGTAATCCATTGGGGCATATTCGTGTATTGAAGATGGTGTAAGAACGAGGTTTTTACCTGGTATTATCTTTGAGTTTATAAAGTCAACAGATTTCTCAATGCGTTCCCAGTTATGCTCAGCAAATTCATAGTCAGAGCTCTTTGAGACATACTTTGCAAAAGTGTACAGGAACAGTGCTGTACAGTCCGGCTCAACTTTACGGTAACTTGCATCATTTCCATGATAATCCCATCTTTGTGGCAAGGCGCCGGTATGCCTATTCTGGCCTTTTATAGCAAAGGAAAGCGCTTTCTTTGCTTCTTCAAATTTTCCGGCGTAGACCAAGCCAAGTGTTGAGAGAAGGTGCGCTCTGGGATAAATATAGTTTAGAACAGCATTTAAGCCAGAAGTTATGCCACCATTCTCAAGTTGTGCCTTTGTAACAAGCTCAATGGAGTTCTTGAAAAGCGCTTCAGCGTTTTCTTTGTCAAATGAGACAATAGAAATACTTGCTTTTTTCTTCTCTTTCTTCTGCTTTTTTTCTTGCCAAGTCGGCTTGACTATTGGCTCTTCCTGTTCAACAGAATGCTCAGTAGTGGGAACTTCTTTTTCAGCCTGTATTAGTGGCGTTACCTCTTCACTTTCAGATGCAAATTCTTCAAAAATACCCCCCTCTTCTTTTAAAATTTCACCACCACTGCTTGGAACATCACTCTTAGTGGCAGCATATGGAGTTTCCTTTTGAACCTGCAACTTCTGAGATGGCTTTTCCTCAATTATTGGTTCAAAGGCAGCCGCAACTTTTTCTTTAGGGAAAATTTCTTGGGAATCCAACGTCTCTTGCTCTTCAAACAAGGTCTTTTCGACTGTAGGTTCCTTTTGTGGAGGATGTGCTTCTAGTTGTCCTTCCTGAATGCTCTTTGGTTCTTCAACAAGTGGTTTTTTTATCTTGCTTCTGAGTTCCTCTAAGGTGTCTGCTGGTTCAACTGCTTCTTTTTTTGGAAGTCGCTGCTCTATATTGTCAGCAAGAAGTGACGCTCTCTTCAGGGCACTTTCATCTCCAATTTTTGCTTTTTCAAGTTCCTTTTCAAGTTGATAAATAAACATGGATACGGATTCGTCTTGTACTTCTTCTTCAACGACCTTTGCCTTGAGATAATTTAGCTTTTCTTCAAGTGGCTTTATGCGCTCTAAATTATAATCTTTTTTGCTAGGAACAAATAGTTGGACCATTTAATCACCTTTAAAAGTCTATACATATATGACATACGGTATATAAAAATTTATCGCAGGTTGCATCCATTCTTTGTATAGTTAAATTGCAAAATTTCAAAAGTTCATGAAAGGGCCATCTTATTAACAAAAAGTTGTGGTAAATTAAAGAGTGAAAGAAACACCATCTACTGAAATTTGTGATAGACCACCTTTTTCCACAATCTCAAATTTCACTGGCAGCAACTTTTCGGTTACTTCAATATTTGTCTTCGTATGTTCTGTTAGTAAACCGCAAACAGTGCTCTTACCATTTGCAAGAGCCATAAAAGGTATTATTTGATCAATCATGTGTGAGTCCAAAGGTGCTAGCGAGTTAATCTCGAACATAAACTCTTTTGCTGCTCTGTTAGCTATTGCTTCAGGGCTAATATCTTTGAAGGAAGAAAGGCCTACGCCAATTCGGCAGTTTCGGTAGTTTGCGAAAAGGTCTATTCCAAGACCTTTCGTTTCTTTTGTTTCGGGCTTAGTTTCAATTTTTTCAACAAAATCAAAATCACCCATCATCTCTTGTATTCGCCTTTTTGTGTAAAGCATTAGATCTTGGGCAACTTTTGTGGGCATGCCAGCACAATGCGCAAATGCCTCTATTGAAACGAGCTTACCTCTTGATGTCAGGACTATTGATTTTAGTGGCAAACTTGGCTCAGAAGTATATGCCATAGAGCCATTTCCTTTTGGGAAATAGCCCCTTGAGAATATTTCTGAAGAAAGTTTAGCACCCATTTTTTTAAGAAACCAAATTGTTATTTTCTGGAGGTAATTTGCGCTTGGAGCAAAATTAACATCTGTGCCGCCTGATGCTCTTAATTTCACTTTTGCTGCTAAGCTTGCAGGCATAAGCTGTTGTATTAGCAGTGTTATGCTGCCTGCTGTGCTTATGTTTGCATATATGCTTGAATCGTGTATTCTTTTTGGCCTGAAAGTGAGTTCCATACTTCCAGCGAAAGCACCTTTTATTTCAGCGTCGCATATTGCAGCTAAAGCTTTTACTGATGCTAAATGCTGTGGCATAAGTCCTGGCTTTGGCCTTTTTGCGCGTATATTTTTAAGGTGTAGGTCTTTTCCTGTTAAAGCAGCTAAAGCAAGCGCTGTCCTCATTATCTGGCCGCCGCCTTCGCCAAAAGAGCAGTCAATCACCTGCATAACATATTATTGGTGTAAATTCTTTTTAAGGCGATATAAGCAAATTCACAATAATTATTAATGCTTCCACTTTATCTTTATGTATGGCAAAAAAAGTGCTTGTAACAGGAAGCAGTGGCTTTTTAGGAAAAGCCCTTGTTCGCGAACTCGAGAAGAGAAACTTTGAAGTGAAAGAATTTGATTTGGATAAAGGAATGGACCTTTTGAATTATTCTGATTGTAAAAAAGCGGTTAGGGGTTGTAATGCTATTGTGCACTGCGCAGCAATTCTTGATGAAAATTCTCCGATGCTCTATAAGGTAAATGTTGATGGTACAGAGAATATAATAAAGGCAGCATCTGAGGAAAAGGTTGAAAGGTTTTTGTTCATAAGCACTGCTGGTGTGCATGGGGCACAAAAAGGCAAAGTAAATGAAGAAAGCCCCTTGCATCCACAAACTAATTATGAAAAATCAAAGGTATTGGCAGAGCAAAAGGTTGAAGAATTTCAGGAACTTATCCATGTTACAATAATAAGGCCTGCAATCATCCTTGGGCCTAATGAATATTGGAAAAAGATATTCAGAATAATAAAGAAGGGTTTTCCTCTGATAGGTTCTGGTAAAAACAAATGGCAAACAGTGTATGTAGATGACCTTGTCGATGCTATTGCCTTTTGCTTGGAAAATGAAAAAACTGCTGACGAGAAATATATTGTTGCTGAAGAAAAAGCGCTAACACTAGAAGAACTTTGCTTGGAGATAAAAGGCGCTTTAGGTCTCAAAAGAAAAATTAAAAAAATTCCTGTTTGGTTAGGTAAGATTCTTGCTTACCTATACATAATCACTTTCAGGAAAACTATAATAACGCCCCAGCACATTGAAAGGTTAGTAAGAAACAGAGAGTATTCTATTGAGAAGATAAAGAGAGCTGGTTGGAAGCCAAAATGGAACTCAAAGAAGGGAATCTTGGCTTTGGTGAAGTCAGGAAAAATTATTGATGAGTGACTTACTTTTGATCTCTACTCTTGGCTCCTTCTTCAGCTGATTTTACCATTGAAGCGAGATGCTTCTTTGCCTTTTCCAAATCGTTTGAAAGCTTTTCTATTGCTGCACCTACATGCAAGATATCTGCACCTGCTTTTGCACAGCTTTTTGCTTGCTCACTGGTTTTGACACCACCTGCAACTACAATGGGGATATCCACCACCGCCCTAGTTTCAGCAATCATGTTTGTTGGCACATGCTCAGAAGCACCACCGCCAGCTTCAAGTATTGCAATATGTGAGCCCATGTACTGGCCTGCAAGAGCAGTGACTGCCGCAAGATATGGCAATTCCCTTGGGATTAATTTTGCACGACCAATCCAGCCTGCGGCCCTACCAGGCTCAACAAGTATGTATGATGTAGGTATAACCTCGATTCCGGCCTGTTTCACAGGATAACTTGAGGCAATCTGCGCACCGCTTATATAATATGGATCCAAAGAGTTCAACATGCTCATAAAATATATTGCGTCTGCTTTTGGGGATATCGTTGCAATATTGCCTGGAAACAGAATAACTGGAATGCTCGTCTTCTCCTTTATGCTTTTTATTGTGTCATCAAGCAATGTTCCTTGTGCCCCAACTGACCCGCCAACGCTTACTGCTGAAACGCCTGCTTCTTCTGCTATTTTTGCTAGTAAACCGGCCTTTTCAGGCGTCTGGTTTGGCGGGTCTATTACCAAAAACACGAGCGCATTCCTTTCTTCTATTTTGTTCAAGATTTGGCGATAAACCTTGCCGAAATGCTTCTCAATTACTTTCATAAAAACACCACACTATAAGTATTTGCCCTTAAGTGTTTTTAAGACGAAGTCAATGTTAGCTTTTTGTGATTCTTTAAGGATTGTGCCATGGCCTGGAAGCAGAATGTTGAAATCTATATTCCTAAGCATTGAAATTGAACCCACAATTTCTTTCTCATTGCCACCTGGAAGGTCTGTTCTGCCACAGCTACCCACCAAAAGGGTGTCACCTGAAAAAAGAAGCTTTTGCCTCTGCTCATAATAACATACAGAACCCTTTGTGTGCCCGGGCGTATGAATAACTTTTAGTGAGAATGGCTCAATGTTTATGATTTCATTTCCTGAAAGTTGCTTGTCTATCCTTAGAATGGCTTTTTGACCAGTCATGCTTGCCAAAGTATAGTTAGTATCACCAAGTTCAACTGCTTCAGCATCTTTTTCATGCATTAGCTTTTGTGCGTTTCTAAAAAGATTTGCACAGCCAGTGTGGTCGGCATGTGCGTGAGTAAAAAGAATCATGGAAACATCTTCAGGCATTATGTGTAGCCCAGAGAGTTCTTCCTTAAGCTGCCTTTCGTTGGTGCTTATGCTAGCATCTATCAGAGCCACTTTTTTCCCGCAAAGGATGTAGACATTACTGCCAAGGTTTGGAGAATAAAAAACAAAAATGTTCTTAGCAATGCTTTCAATCATACTTATTAGATGTGGTTTCTTATTTTTATTTCTTACCTAAAAGCCCAGCATTGTAATAAAATTTTATGCAGATGATATGATTATTATGGCAACAATGCTTGACTACAAAAAGATTGTAGATAGCATAATAGCAAAAACTGGAAAGAGCGAGAAAGACATAAAGGACATGGTAAGCAACAAGATTGAAAGGTTTGCTGGGTTGCTTACAGAAGAAGGCGCTGCTTTCATGGTTGCAAAGGAGCTCGGCATAGATATTGAAATTGAAAAAAGTGCTGAAAGAAATTTCAAGGTGGGCGAGCTTAAAAGTGGGTTGAAGGATGTGTGCGTCATAGGACGGGTTATTAACATTGGTGAAATAAGGTCATTTGAAAAAGACAATAGAAAGGGCAAATATTGCAAGATGGTTATTGCGGACGCTACAGGTGAAGCAACACTTACCTTGTGGGATAAACAAATTCAGATGATTGACTCTGAAAAAATATGCAAAGGCAGTGCTGTTTTTGTAGAAGGTTGCTATGTTACAGAATTCAAAGGAAATCTTACTTTGTCTCTTGGCTCACGAGGCAAAATATACAATGCTGAAGGCAAGTATGACACAAGTGAGCTTCCTGATGCTAAAATCTCTCTAGTAAAGCTTTCTAATGTTAAAGAACCGACAAAAAATGTTGACTTGGTTGTAAGGGTAACGAAAATCTTTGATAGGTTTGAATTTGAAAGAGAGGGTAATAAAGGCAAAGTATTGCAATTTGAGGTTTGGGATGGAAAGGATAAAGCAAGGGTGGTGGCGTGGCATAATTTGGCTAGTAAAGCACAAAAGCTATATGTGGGTGAACTCATTAAGTTAGAAGGCGCCGATATAAAAGAAGGCCGTAGTGGCTTGGAAATTCATCTCAGCGCAAGGTCAAGGATTATTGAAAACCCGAAAACTGAAATCGACATCCCGGAAGCTTACTTGGTTACCGGCAAAGAATACACTAGGAAAAAAATAGATGAGCTTAAAGATGAAAATTATTTTGCTGAAATTCTGGCAGAAATAATTGCAGTTGGCAAAGGCAAGCTAATATATGATTTCTGCCCTGAGTGTAGAGGTGGTTCTTCTAGCCCTGTTTGTGAGAAATGCGGTAAAAAAACTAAGAAGAGGGCAGTAATATCTTTAGTAATCGATGATGGCTCCGCAAATGTTAGTTGCACTATGTTTGGGCGGGTTGCTGAAAACACTATTGGCCTTAGCACTGACGAGCTCACAGAGTTGGTTGAAAAGAATGGTGTAGAAGACACGATAAGGGTGCTTGAAGAAAAAATGGTTGGAAATTTTGTTTTGATTCATGGTACAACCAGAAAAGCAATTGGCCAAAGAGAAGGTTTTGAGATTATTGCAGATGACATTCTGCCCATTGACTATAAAATAGAAGCTGAAAGATTTTGCCAAGCTTTATCGGAAGTGAAGTCCTGAAAACCAATTAAAAAGCTATTATTCAAATATATTTTTGGTGCGATTATGGTTTCCCAAAAGATAAAGGATATAACCGACCTGCCTGGGATAGGCACTCAAGCCGCTGAAAAGCTGATTGCTGCAAATTACAAAACACTAGAAAGCATAGCCATTGCTTCGCCAATTGAGCTTACTGAAATAGCTGGCCTTGGTGAAAAAACTGCTGAAAAGGCAATAAATGCGGCAAGAGAAGCTTTAGGTATGGGCTTTGAGACTGCTGATAAAGTACATGAGAGGCGCGCCAAGATTGGTCGTATAAGCACAGGAAGCAAAGAACTTGATTCTCTTCTCGGTGGTGGTATAGAAAGCCAAAGCATAACCGAAGTTTACGGAAAGATGGCTTCAGGCAAAACTCAGTGGTGTTTCCAGCTTTGTGTAATGGTCCAGCTTCCTATTGAAAAGGGCGGCCTTGAAGGAAAGGCAATATACATCGACTCAGAGTCAAGCTTTAGGCCTGAGCGAATAGCCCAAATAGCTGAAGCAAAAGGCCTTGACCCAAAAAACGCACTAAAAAATATATTTGTGGCAAGAGCATACAATGCTGATCACCAAATACTGCTTGCGGAAAAAGCAGATGAAATAATCAAAAAAGAAGGAGTGAGATTATTAGTTGTGGATTCGCTTACATCGCAATTCAGGGCAGAGTACATAGGCAGAGGAATGCTTGCGGAAAGGCAGCAAAAATTAAATAAGCACATGCATCAGCTTGCAAGAATGGCTGAAATGCATAACCTTTGCGTTTTAGTTACAAACCAAGTAATGGAAAGACCAGACATACTGTTCGGTGACCCCACGGCGCCAGTTGGCGGTAATATCGTTGGTCATGCATCCAAAACTCGTTTATATCTGAGGCAAAGCAAAGGTGAGAAAAGGGTAGCAAGGCTTATAGACTCGCCGAGCTTACCAGATGGTGAAGCCATATACAAGATAACAGAGCGTGGCATAGAAGATGTTGATTCGGAATAACTAACCAAAAGTTTTATTAAATTGCAAATCGTTATTATTACATGCTTAAACTACCTGCTCTTTTTATAAACTTCAAGCTATATGAGTCTGGCACTGGAGCTAAAGCATTGGAAACTGCAAAAATAGTTGAAATGGTTGCGAATAACAAAGATATTACTGTTGTTCTTGTGGTTCAAGCATGTGACATAAGATTGATATCACAAAATGTCAGCTTGCCTGTATTTGCACAGCATGTTGATCCTGTAACATATGGCGCACATACTGGGCATATACTGCCAGAAGCAGTAAGGGAAGCTGGCGCAATTGGAACAATTTTGAACCATGCTGAGAATAAAAGAGATGATGCTTTCCTTGAAGCAGCGATAAGACGCGCTAAAGAATCTGGGCTTGTAGTAATGACTTGTGCAGAATCAGTTGAAAGGGCGCAGAGGATTTCTTCTTTTGGGGTTAAGCCTGATTTAATTGCAATAGAGCCACCTGAACTCATATCAGGGGATATATCTGTTTCAACTGCAAAACCGGAGCTTATAAGCAATGTTGTTTCACTAGTTGGCAAGAAAAGCTCAATACCAATAATAACTGGCGCGGGAATAAAAAATTCTCTTGATGTGAGGAAATCTATTGAACTCGGCTGTGTTGGCGTGTTTGTAGCATCGGGCGTAATGAAAGCAAAAGATAAGGAAAAGGAAATCAATGAGCTTCTGTCTGGCTTTAAGTGAGGTGATTCTATGGTAAAAGCCTCAGAACTTATTTTGAAGGATGTTGCAAAAGTAGATGCTGATGCAAAGATATCAGAAGCTTTTAGTGTTATGCTAAAGCGTGGTGAAAGCACACTGGCGGTTTTTTCTGGAGATGCTTTTTTAGGTTTGCTAACACCGAGGGAATTTCTTAGAAGGAAAAGGATATATCCAGAATTAAAGGTTAAGACAATCGTAGAAAGCAAGGTGCCTTTTTTATCAGAAGAAGACGATTTGCGTAGAATTGCTGAGCAGATGTATCAATCAGGTGCAAGGCTTTTGCCAGTAATGAGCTCCGGCAAGATCATTGGTTTTGTGCATATAAAAGATGTTCTTTCCAACGCACTTGAAGATGAAAGAGTCGCAAAGACGAAACTTGAGAGCATATGTTCAGAAACTTTCGAGGCAAGAAAGGACGATACCATAGCGAAAGCCTTAGCAATTATGAGAAAAATGAATGTAAAGCAGATACCAATAGTTGATGATGTTGGCAACTACTGTGGCGTGGTAACATTGAGTGGCCTTATAGAAAAATATTTCATACATTCACCAAAAAAAACAGGCCTTTTTTCCTTGAGTGGCAAAGAACCAGAAGCAAAAAAAATCTTGGGTGTGAAGATTCAGGAACTTATGGAAGAAGCAAAAACATTCCGACCTTCAGATACTTTGAAAGCAGCAAAGGAAGAGATTGTCTCTGACAAGAGCATCTTACTAATAGAAGCAAAAAAGATTAGGGGAATTGTTACAACGAAAGATGTGTTAAAAGCAACATTGTATGAGGAAAGGCCTTATTTAAAGATTCAAATATCAGGCATGCCTGCGCTAAGCAGTTTGGATGAAGAAAAGGCGAAAACAAGAATAAAAGCAGCGTACGAGAAACTTGAAAGGTTGCTGCCTGCAGACGTAATGCTTTCAATACATTTCAAATCACAGAGAAAAAAAGGTATGAGGGCAAGGCATTTAGTAAAGGCAAAGGTAACATCAGGAAAATTTTCATTCAATGCTTCTTCAGAATCTTGGAATCTCCTGACTGCGCTAGAAGATGCGCTTAGTGTACTGCAGAAAGAAGCGTTAAAAAGTTCTAAAATGAAATACAGAAAAGGACAACGTATTTAAATGCTTTAAGTGGGCGCGCTCCGGAGTTGGCAAAAGACCAAAAGCAAAGTTGGCCCACAGCATACCTCCGCTCTGAGATCCCACAGCACTTCACAGTGTGGCTACCGTTGCTCCCTTCCGGGCCTAGCGGGTTCACCATAAAGTGAAGCCGGTGGGGGCAAAGCATCAAAGTTCTGCTGTGGCTTTGCCTTCGGCCTAAAGCCTCCCCCGGAACTTCGGCCCGGCATAAAGCGGATTTCCGGTACAGGGAACCGCTAGCTCCCCAGCCTAGCCCACAATAGATTATTGTTTATTTGGGTTTTTAAGAATAGCGCCAAAATTAGTTATGCATGCCGAATATCTTTTTTTATTAACTATTTAGCAGAATTTCTTTGTGGGTTGTGAACTAGAAAGCAAGCTCTTTGTCGGGACTTTACAAAATATTTTTGATAAAGATGGCTGTAAAAATATAATAAAAGCTTTTAGATTTGCCAAAAATTTTTCTGATGAAAAAAAATTTTGTCATCAGTTGAGAACTGCAAATATAGCACTTGAGCTCAGATTTGATCAAAGAACGGTCGCGGCCTGCTTGTTACACGAGCTAACTGAACAAAGCCCCCTTGCATCAGTCGACGAAAAAACAATAGAAATAGTTAAAGAGTCTGCAAAGATTGGCGATATAAAGAGAAGAAATATTGGGCACCTTAGCAGCGAAAGCTTAGCAAAAATACTTTTGGCTTCATCAAAGGATGTGAGGGGCATCATAGTTGAGATACTTTCACAGCTAGATTATATGAGGCATATTAAAAAGAAAAAGAGCAAAGCTGTGTTAACCGAGGCAAAAATTGCCCTCGAAATACACTCAAAGATAGCACAAAGGCTCGGCCTTGTTGAAGTAAGTTCAGAGTTACAAGATCTGGCAATGGCTATTATTTCGCCAAAAGAGTACAAAAGCACTAAGGCAAAAATGTATAAAAAGGTCCCAAATGCAGAAGATTTCATCAAAAAAGCAAAGGGGGCTATAAAGGAACTATTAGATCGTGAAGGCATAACTTTTGCAGTACAAGGCCGAGTTAAAAGCGTGTACAGCACATACAGAAAGTGTCAAGAAGAAGGTAGAAGCGTTGAAGAAATAATGGATCTGGTTGGCATCAGAGTTATATGTGGTTCAATAAGGGAGTGTTACAAGGCTTTTAGTGCAATTATCGATTCTTTTGAACTGGTTGGCAGGGTTGAGGATTACATTGTTAACCCAAAAGATAATAAATACAGATCAATACACTTGGTTGCAAAAATAGATGGCCTGCCTGTAGAAATACAAATAAGAACAATTGAAATGCACAGAGAAGCAGAATATGGGGTTGCAGCACACTGGCGTTATAAGAAGTGGTATCAATATAGTGGGTTCGATGCGGCCTTATCATTGGCAAGGCAATTGGTGGAGCTTCAGCAGAACCTAGCCAAAGACCTTTTTGACTATGTAAAGTTTTCAATCACTGGCGATTTTATTTTTGTACTTACACCCAAGAAAGATGTGCTTCTGCTGCCTAAAAAAGCCACAGTCCTGGATTTCGCATATTCTATACATACAGATCTGGGAAATAAGTTTAAGTATGGGCTAGTAAACGGTGTTAAAAGGTCGGGCAAATATCGACTAAGCAGTGGTGACACTGTAAAAATTATTTTAAGCAAGACGAAGACGGTTAGACCTGAATGGTTAAAATTTGTGAAAACTCAAAAAGCAAAATTGGCCATAAGGAAAGAGTTTGGAATTAAATCAAATAAGTTAAAGAAGATGGTTGTTAGTCCAAAGAAAATTGAAAAGATAATTCTTGCAAAGTGTTGCACACCTCTGCCCGGAGACGACATTGTAGCTTATGAAACAAAAGGGGGGGAGATTACAGTACATAGAACTGATTGTACGATACTGCCAAACCTATCACATAAGAAGATATTTTCGGTAAGACAAGATCTGCTGAAAAGGGGCGGCTATGCTGTTAGAATGGAGGCCTGGGCTTTCAAAAGGGCTGATATCCTCAGTGACTTGTTTAGAGAATTTGAAAAGAATAAGGTAAAGGTTCTTAAGAGTGAAATTAAAATCGATTCTCAAAATGTGATAAGAGTTGTTTTTGACTTAAGCATAAGAGACCGCGCACACCTGGAAAGGGTTA
>JAWALG010000021.1:0-19636 GCA_038886995.1 Candidatus Iainarchaeum sp. | reverse complement strand
TTTGCGTAAGCATCTGTCAATTTTTCACAAGAAGCATAGGGGTTCAAGCCAGTAGTTGTGGTCTGCGTTTGTGATGTTGTATAAATTCTTATGTTTGGTGTTCCTGTGCTTGACATAAGGAATGATGTTGGGTAGAGTGAGAAAAAAAGAAGCAAGCCCAAAGCAACGCATGCGGCAGAAATTGCAGCTTCGGTTGCACTGATCTCGAATAACTCTTTAATGCATTTATAGAGTGTTGCAAAATAAAGGGCTGCGCCAGCTGAAATAATCAAAAAAGCTATCAGTGAGCCCAATGGAGTGGACAACTGAGACACGATAAAGCCAAGAACCACGGCTACAAAAGAGCTTAAAATGAAAACAAAGCAACTGTAAGCAGAAGACACAATGCCGAATACATAATCATCCTTTGCGGAAATTGTATCTACCACAAGCATTGTAACGAACCCAAAGAATACTATTGCAATAAATAATGAAAACTAAGCTTTTCTTTAAGCAGGGCTTCGTTTATATTCAATACAATATTTAAAAAAATCCTTTGGATTTATCATTGGCATAAGGAACACAAATGTTCTTAGACCTTATAAGATAACTATTTAGCTTTATTTAATACTTACTATGAGTATATCAATATTAGAATTGCTGTGGGGGTAATGCCTTTGGCTGAAAAAAAGGTTATTGTTATTGGTGCAGGCCCCGGCGGTCTTGCATGTGCAATGATTTTGGCCCATCGCGGTTTTTCAGTGACGGTTTACGAAAAAGAGCCAGTTGTTGGTGGCAGGAATGCGCCAATTAAGCTTGGGCCATACACTTTCGATACAGGCCCGACATTCCTAATGATGAAATTCATACTTGAAGAAATGTTTGAAGAAGCTGGTAAAAAGGCTAAAAAATACTTAAAGTTTGTGGAGATTGAGCCACTATATCATCTTGATTATGGTGACATAGAACTTTTCCCTTCTAAGGAAATGGAAAAAAACATTGAAGAAGCAGAAAAATATTTTCCTGGCAGTGGCGAAAGTGTAAAAGAATTCTACAAAAAAGAAAAGAGACGCTATGAGCTTCTTTTCCCATGCTTGCAGAAGGATTACACCAGCTTTCTCGAGTTTTTTTCTTGGAGGTTCATAAGGGCAATACCAATTCTCGGCATAAGACAGTCGCTTTATCAGAACCTGAGCACATATTTCAAAGATGAAAGGCAGAAGATGGCTTTTGCATTTCAGTCAAAGTACCTTGGAATGTCTCCTTGGGAGTGCCCAGCTGGCTTTACTATGATCCCATATGTAGAGCGTAAATATGGAATATATCATGTTATTGGTGGCTTAAATGCAATTTCAGCAGCAATGGCAAAAGCAGCGGAAGAAAATGGTGCAAAGATAAGATTGAGCACACCAGTAAAAGAAATAATTTTTTCTGGAAGAAAAGCGGTTGGTGTTTTGCTGAGCAATGGCAAGAAAGATTTCGCTGATGAGGTTGTGATAAACGCAGATTTTGGATATGCCGCAACGAATCTATTTCCTAAAGGATTCCTTAAGAAATACTCAAAAGAGAAACTTGAAAAGAAGAGGCTGTCCTGCTCAACATTCATGATTTACCTTGGCTTGGACAAGGTTTATGATTTGCCACACCACAACATATACTTTTCGAAGGACTATGAAGGCAATGTGGAAGACATCTTCAAAAACATGAAACTACCAGAAGAACCATCATTTTATGTCCAAAATGCTTCACTGGTTGATTCAACCCTTGCACCAAAAGGCCATTCGACAATTTACATACTTGTTCCAGTGCCGAACAACAGGGCAAAAATCAACTGGGCAAAAGAAAAAACAAAATTCAGAAACAAAATAATAAAACTCTTTTCCAAGAGGGCAAAGATTGGAGACCTTGAAAAGCACATAAAAGCTGAAATGATCATTACGCCTGAAGATTGGGAAAAGAAATACAATGTATACAAAGGCGCTACTTTTAACCTAGCGCACAACCTTTCGCAGATGCTTTATTTCAGGCCTAGGAATAAATTTGAAGAAGCAGAAAATTGTTGGCTTGTTGGCGGTGGCACGCATCCTGGCAGCGGTTTACCAACAATCTATGAATCTGCCAGGATTACAGCAAACCTGATTTCTAAAAAGCACGGAATTAGCTATAAAGAGCCCACATCCCTTTCCAAGAAGAAGGTAAGCGAATGAAAAAAAATATTAAAGCAGGGCCTTTGACTTTGGATATTATAAAGTTAGGCCGTTTTCAGTTTATACTTGGCGGATTTCTTTTGTATATTTTCGGTGCACAGATCGCCCATCTTTCAGGAATAGAGCTTTCCTTTGATAGAATTCTTTTAGGATATTTAGTTCTTTTCTTTTCGCATTTGTCGGTTTCATACAGCAACGATTATTTTGACTTTGAAACTGACAAGAATAATGAAAGAAGCTTCTTCTCTGGTGGCAGCGGCATATTACTGAGAAGTCCAAAGCTAAGGGAATTGGCCAAAAAAATAGCCATTGTTCTAATTACCCTTTCTTTCCTTACAGCAATTATGCTTGTTTTGTTTTTTGACTTCAGCCCTATTATCCTAGTTTTTTCCTTAATTGGCAACTTTTGCGGGTGGTATTACAGTGCGCCCCCTTTGAAATTTTCCAAGAAGCTCTATGGCAATCTTATTTTTGCAGCAGTGGTTGGATTAATGGTGCCCACATATGGCAATTTTGTTTCTTCTGGTACTATAACAATGCATATGATTATCTTTTCCACACCATTGCTATTTTACGGATTTGCCTTTACTTTGTCTGTTCAGCTGCCGGATATAGAAAACGATAAAAAAATTGGAAAGAAGAATTTTGCAATTATTTTTGGTAAAAAAAGTACCTTGGTGGCAATTGCTTTGTTGCACCTTTTTGCCTCAATGAGCTTATTGTTATACTCATTTATATGGGGCACTTACCCATATTTGGCAATCTTCGCTTTTTCATTGCTGCCTAGTTTTGTTTCACTAATGGTTTTGCTAGCCGGCGAAATTAGTAATATCACAAAAGCGAACGCATTCATATCATCAAGCGCCATTTTTATGCTGCTATGCAATCTTTATTTGCTGATTTAAAGTTGACTCTTTGGCTTATTGCACGGGCCAGGATTCGAACCTGGGAAGGCACTAAGCCGCAGGGTCCTAAGCCCTGCTCCTTTGGCCACTCGGACACCCGTGCATGGTACATGTTAGTATGATTATTAAAATAGTATATAAAAACTAAATTATAAAATGCATTGCCCCAAAGCGACAAAATCACCTTATGTTTGCTATTTCCTTTATCCTATCATTAAATCCGTTCATTTCAGCACGAATTTCCATTATTTGTTGTCTATTGAGTTTCCCCTCATTCGCCAATATGGAAATTTTTAGGATTGTTTTTTGTAGCTTTTGAAGCTCTTCGCAAGCCACCTTGGATAGGCCTTCCAGTATGCTTTCTCTCGTTTTTTCTTTAACCTTTACGAGCTGTTTTAGGCAATCCATGCTTTTTTCTATGCGTTCAAGCTCTTTTTTTCCTTTTGGAGTTATGGAGTATTTCTTTATCTTTCGCCCCTTTTTTTCTGCTGAGCTCTTTATAAGCCCACTTTTTTCAAGTTTTGCAAGCACTGGATACAATGAACCAAAAGAAGGCTTCCACATACGGTTTGTTAGCTCAAAGCAAGCATTATCCAAAGCATAACCGTGGAGATCATTATCCTTAAGGGCTTTTAGTACAAGGTACTTCAGATGTCCTTTGAAAAGCATCTTAATCAGTTTTGCATCGCCTTGTGGCATAATTATATCGGATTCCGATATGTTTAAAATAATACCCTTGTTAAAATTAAATGTGATTGTTATGGTACGCAGCTATAAGCATAGTTACATTTTTTTATCTCTAGCGGTTTTAATATTTCTTCTCCCCTCAGTAGTTTCGCAAAAAGCAGACCCCTACTATCTCCTAAGAATTGATTCTACTTTGCAAAAGCCAACAGTAGCATACCCAGGCAATTCTATAAACCTTGCAATAACATTGGAAAATTTAGGGCTATACACAACAGCAGAGGATATAAATCTGCAGCTTTTGTTTCCCGCACAGTTTAGGAGAGGCCCAACTGAGCAGATAGTTGACGCTATAAAGCCAAAGGAGAAAAAGACGGTTGTATTTGTTTTTGATACACCAAGGGATTTGCCTTCCGGAACTTATACGCTAACACTTTTTATGAAATACAAAAATGGCATTATCGATATAAACGACAATAGATATACGACCATTTTAATATCTGACATATATGAAATTTCTATTTCTGATGTGAGATCTTCTAATTATTTCCCGCACATAGGGGAAAAAATTGTTATAAGCGCAGAAGTTGCCAACACAGGCTCATTAGAAGCAAGAAATGTATTTGCTGAGCTCTCGCTTGTTGGCACAAATACACTTCCTGGCTTTATACTCCAATCAGATATGAGGCAAGAACTCGGCAACATTGGCGTTGGCGGCTCAAAGAAGGTGTCATTTGAAATAACTGCAAGCGAAGCCGCAGTTCCGGGCACCTACGCCTTTAAGCTTAGTGCCAGCTGCAGGGAATGTGAAACAAAGACACAACTTTTTTCCATACATCTGTATGGTAGGCCTGAGCTTATAATCTCAGGCATAGATTACTCTATTTCTGGCAGGGATGATAAGAAAATAATGCAAGGCGATTCTATATCGCTTGCTGTGCAGCTTGATAACCTCGGTAAGGAGAGCGCAAAGAAGGTTACAGTGCACATAGAAAACGATTCTTCCCTTGTTGGATCAAAGAGCGCATATATTGGCGAAATAAAAAGTGAAGATTCTGGGTCTGCTATTTTTGATTTGAGCGTTGATCAAAACGCCAGCATTGGATATCATGACATAAAGATAACAATAACATACCTTGACGAGATGCAAAAGGAGCAGAAGCTTACCACTTCTTATTCTGTTTATGTAAACCCAGCTCCGGAGCCAAGTCCATACATGCACTATGTGTTCATAATCATTATTCTGGTGCTTATCTACATCATAATTAAGCTGGTGATAAGGCAGCTCGCTTTAAGGAAGCTTTAGTTTGGCCGATGATAGAAGATGATAAAACTTGCTTTCTTTAACCTTTTCAGGCGAAAAACTAGGACTTTCTTAGCGGTATTGGGCATTGTTATAGGAATAGCAGCACTGATAACTTTGACTGCTGTTATTGATGGCATATACAATGAGATGACCTCTGTTTTTGGTTCCTTTCAAGGTGTAATGGTAATGCAAAAGGGCGTTGCAGACCAGCCGTTCTCAAGGCTTGATGAATCCTTAGGCCAAAAACTTTCCAATGTACAAGGCGTAAGGGTTGTGGTACCAGAAATTTGGGCAACACCAAAATCCATTGACAATCAGCTGCTAAGATTTTCATCTATGTCTTCCTTTGTTTTTGTTTATGGTGTTGACCCAGCTCAGTATAAAAAGCTCCGCGGATCTGGCTGGATTGGTGAGTTGGAACAGGGTGAAATGTTAAGCAGCAATGACAGAGGTTATGTTTTATTAGGCAAGAGCATAGCTGATGACAGGAAAAAGTTTGTTGGCTCAAATATAAGGGTTGATGGTAAACAATTCAAGGTAAAGGGCATCTTAAAGACAGAATCAGAACTTTATGGAAATATAATAGTGATGGACATAGACGCAGCGCGGGAGCTTGCTGGCATAAGCAACGACAAAGTTAATACATTCTATGTTGAGCTTGAAGACCCAAAGGAAGACAAAAAGGTTGCACAGCGCATAAACTTCTTGTATGGATCACAGGTTGAGGCAATGAGCACAAGCGATTTTTCCGATACTGTATCAAACATGCTTGGAAATTTTAACATAGTTGCATTTGCAATTGCAGCAATATCTGCTTTTGTTGCTGCAATGGGCATAATAAATACAATACTTATGAGTGTCATGGAACGTTACAAAGAAATAGGCACTTTAAAGGCTTCCGGCTGGACAAGCTGGAGCATAATGAAATTGATCCTATTTGAATCAGCATTTATGGGACTTCTCGGTGGTATATTCGGTATATTTATTGGTATCACCATTGCTTATTACATAAACACTTACCTTGGAATACCAACGCTGGTAACTGCGAGCTCTGTTGCTCAGGCAGTTCTTTTTGCTTTCTTTGTTGGCATAATTGCTGGCGTTTATCCAGCATATAGGGCTGCAAAACTTGATCCTGTGGAGGCGATGCGCGGTGCCTAAGAAGAAGATAATTGAAATGAAAGATGTTTGTAAAGAATATTCAATGGGCAAGGTAAAAGTAAAGGCGCTTTGTGGCGTGACTCTTGATGTTTACGAAGGTGACTTTGTGGTAATAATAGGCCCTAGTGGCTCAGGAAAAAGCACAATGCTTCACCTAATGGGCGCACTTGATAAGCCGAGCTCAGGCAAAGTTTTCATAAATGGCAAGGACCTTCAGATGCTAGATGATTGGGGCTTAGCTTTGCTGAGAAGGAAATTCATTGGCTTTGTTTTCCAGTCCTTCCATCTCATACCAACTCTAAATGCATTGGAAAATGTTATGCTCCCTCTTGAGCCAATAAAGATTGATGATGTTGAGAAGATCAAAAGGGCAAAGGAATTGCTAAAGCTTGTAGGCATTGAGCATAGAATGTTCCATAAACCAACAGAGCTGAGTGGCGGTGAATGCCAAAGGGTTGCAATTGCAAGAGCGCTAATAAACGACCCGAAGATTGTATTGGCTGATGAGCCAACAGGCAACCTTGACAGCAAGACAAGCATGCAAATAATGGATACCTTGCAAAAGATGAATAAAGAAAAAAATAAAACCTTCATAATAGTAACTCATGACTTGTCGCTTATAAAGTATGGCAATAGGATTCTTTACATAAAGGACGGCCTCATTGATAGAGTGGAGGAAAGATAGATGCTCAAAACAGCGCTCATGAACCTGCAGAGAAAAAAGTTCCGCACATTTTTGTCAGTAAGTATGATAGCTGTTGGTGTTCTGGCAATAATTCTGATGACTGCTTTAGCAGATGGCCTTTTTCTCGAAATAAAAAACACGGTTTCACAGGTTCAGGGAATAATAGTTTTCGAAAGAAGCGCTTATGGTCCTTTGTACGCAAGAACTGATGAAAAAATTGTTTATGAGCTCAGAAGGATGCCTGGCATAAAAAGGGCAACACCAGTTGTAACCGCAATCACAAGAGGCATAGACGGCAAAGAAACACCTCTTGGTTCTATGAGCATGACTTCCACGATACGGCTTTTTGGCACTGTTTTTGAAAAAACCGGTCAGACTGTTGGTGGTGTAAGTGGTGAGATTCTTAAGGGCAGGAATCTAAACCCTGGCGAAAAAGGAAGCGTTGTTATAGGTGAAGGCATATCTGAAGATTACCGAAAATTTGTTGGAAATAAAATAAAGATAAATGACAGGCAGTTTGTCGTTGTAGGTATTTATCGGACGGGCTCGAAGCTTTTCAACTACGGTGTATTGATGGACATAGATGATTTGCGCGACCTTATTGGTTTTCCAAAAAACAAAGTAACACAGATAAGCGTTGAGCTCGAGAACCCTGAGGAGTCAGAAAAGATGGCAAAACTCATAAAATTCAAGCTTGGTGATAATTACCGAGTTGTGAGCTCAAGTCAATTTACTGAGTCACTATCTGATGTTTTGGGTAATATAAGGCTTCTTGTTATGGCCGTAGCCTCAATAGCATCATTAGTTGCGGCTGTTGGAATACTAAATACAATGCTCATGAGCGTTATGGAACGCTACAAAGAGATAGGTATTCTAAAAGCTTCAGGATGGACTAAAAGCACAATAGTGAAGATGATACTTTACGAGTCCATTATAATTGGGATTCTTGGCGGAATTTTTGGTCTTACCTTTGGTGTAATGCTTTCTGATTTCATGAGAGGTAAAATACCTGTAAGATTGTATCTATCACCTGAGCTTGCTGTCGAAGCATTTCTGTTTGCAGTAGCAATTGGTCTTATCGCAGGTCTCTATCCAGCTTGGAAAGCAAGCAACTTTGACCCTATTGAAGCACTTAGAGCTGAGTGAAAAAGTTTACATATGAAAAGTTCTTCATAGATTTTTCTTTCGTTAACTTGCCGCATATTACCAAAACAATTAAATAGTTGTTCATACATCTTATTACCAAATCTGAAGGAGGTAGGGGGTGAAGTGGTGGCAGCAAAAAAGAAAGCAAAAAAGAAGAAGTAAGTTTGACTTTTTTTATTAAATTTTTTTTAACTTTTTTATTTCACTTTTTTTTCAATCTTTTTTCATCAGCAAAGCCAAGTGGCATTATTGCAATAGGTTTATCATCACGCAGTCCTAGAATCTCTTTAACTCTATCTTCATTGAATGCACCAACCCAACAAGTGGCTAAGCCAAGTGCTGTGGCTGCCAACTGCGCGTAGCTTGCAGCAATAGTTGCATCTTGTATGCTATAAAGCTCAGCGCCCCTTTTACCATAAACGCTAGCGCTTTTGCTTGGCAATGCGCAGAATATGAGCAACGCAGGCGCTTCAGAGACAAAACTTTGATTGTAAGCAGCCTTTGAAATTTCTTCTTTGGTCCTTTGCTTGGTAACTACGAGTATCTTGTATGCTTTTAAGTTTCCAGCGCTTGGTGCCTTCTTTGAGGTTTCTATAACCATATCTATTAGGCGCTTTTCCACATCTTTCTTAAGATATTTTCTAGCTGAAAACCTTTTATCTACAACTTCAAAAAAGTCCAAATCAATCACCCAAAAAAATTAATTTTTCTAGCTTAGTTACTATAAGCATCATTGCTGCGAATATGGCAGCAGCTGTAGTAACAATAAGCCAATCATATATCGACAATGGAACTATTTTGAAGATTGCATTAAGAGGTGTGTACAATATGGCAAGCTGCAAAACCATAGCAATTGCCAATGAAGTCCAAAGCCATTTGTTTGTGAATATATTTATTCTATAGCTGACCCTAACAGCATTTGCACGCACCAATTCGAAAACAACTATGCTTGTAAATGCAATTGTTTGTGCAACCAAAAAACGATTTTGTTTGTCTGGTGAAGATAAGAAAACATACATGAAAACCCCCAATACTACTACAGCCATTAGAATGCCTATGCTGGCAATAGAAAAAAGCATCCTTTTATTTATAACGCCTTCGGTGGCTTTCCTCGGCTTTCTGCCCATTATGTCTTGTGCAGCAGGGTCAAGTCCTAAAGCAATTGCTGGCATGCTGTCAGTCAGCATATTTATCCATAGCAATTGAGCTGCGGTGAGTATAGCAACATTCTCTCCGAAACTGAAAAAAAGTTGTAGAATTGTAAAAAAGAAAACTATAAGCACTTCACCCAAGTTTGCAGATAGCATGTAGTTGACAAACTTTCTTATATTATCGAATATGGCTCGGCCTTCTTCCACTGCATCTCTAATAGTAACAAAATTGTCATCTAATAGCACGAGGTCGCTAACTTCCTTTGCAACATCTGTGCCGCGGATGCCCATCGCAATGCCAACATCTGCTTTTTTTAAAGCCAAGGCGTCATTTGCCCCATCACCAGTCATTGCAACAACATTATTTTTTGCGTGTAGAGCGTCCACTATTTTTACCTTTTGTATTGGTGTAACCCTTGCAAAGATTTCAACCGAATCAATTCTATTTTTTAACTCTTCATCGCTGAGACTTTCGAGTTCTCTGCTGCCGAGCGCGTTTTCAGTATTAAAACCGAGTTCTTTTCCTATGGCAAGTGCTGTGTCAAGATTATCGCCGGTAACCATGATTACCTTTATGCCGGCCTTTCTGCAATCTTCGAGTGCTTCTTTAACTCCAGCCCTTGGCGGATCTATCATTCCTTGCAGCCCCACAAACACAAGATTTTTTTCAATGCTCTTCTCATCAGTTTCAATAGTGCTAATTTTCTTCGTTGCAAATGCAAGCACTCTCAAAGCATTGCTGGCCATTTCTTTATTTGCTTTTAGTATCTCTTCTTTTAACCCTTGGCTCATCTTTATTTCTTTTCCATTTATAAGCGCATGGCTGCAATGCTCAACCAGGATCTCTGGCGCACCTTTTGAGTAAACTCTCATTTCACCATTTCGTTTGCATACAACACTCATCATCTTCCTGTCGCTTGTGAATGGTACCTCATAAACACGGATGTTCTGTGAGCGTTCTTCTTCAGGGCTTATGCCCGCTTTTTTTGCTGAAATCAGCAGCGCTATCTCAGTGGGATCACCAAAATATTCTTTTTTATCGCCGTTGTTGTGCTCCTTAGCATCGTTGCAAAGTACGCCGCAAACTAGCAAGGGCGCAAGTTCTTTGCTATCCACTGCTCTAGCCCCAATGTAGTAGCCGCCTTTTTCATCGTAGCCAGCACCAGTAACATCATAAGTATTGCCATTGAAGTAAATTTTTTTCACAGTCATTCTGTTTTCAGTAAGGGTGCCTGTTTTGTCAGTGCATATTACGTTCACTGAACCCAAGCTTTCTGCAACCGGTAGTTTTCTGGCAAGTGCCCTTTTCTTAGCCATTTTTCTTATGCCTAAGGTAAGAACAACACTTACAACTACTGGCAGCCCTTCTGGGACAGCAGCCACTGCAAGGGATACAGACCTTAAGAAGATTTCAAAAGGCGTATCATTTATTACTGCGAGCTGCAAAACAGCTACAAAAGCAATTATTGCAATAACGCCAATGCCTATTGTTTTTCCAAGCCTATCAACCTCCATTTGGAATGGGGTTGGTCTTTCTTTTACTTCAGAGAGCATCTTTGCTATCTTGCCAATTTCTGTGTTCTTTCCAGTTGCAACAACAACAGCACTTGCCCGGCCACTGGTTATGAACGTGTTCATGTAGAGCATATTTGTTCTTTCGGCCAGCACAGTTTCCTTGGGAATTACTTTCTCGCTTTTTGAAACAGGCACGCTTTCTCCAGTGAGCATTGACTCATCTGCTTGAAGATTTGCTTGCTCAATGATTCTTGCATCCGCAGGTACTTTTGCTCCCGCTTCTAAAAATACAATATCCCCAGGCACAAGTAGCTCAGCAGGAAGAATCCTTTCAGAGCCATCGCGTAAGACCACAGCATTTGGAGCTGCAAGCTTCTTAAGTGCAAGTATGCTTTTTTCAGCTTTGTATTCCTGAAAGAAGCCAATGACAGCATTTGCTATAAGTATTATTACAATTAGAATTGCGTCGATCTCATGCCCTTCGCCCCCCGGAAGTTGGCTCATCAAGAATGAAATCACTGCTGCAGCAATGAGGATTAAAATCAAATAATCTGTGAACTGCCTAAGAAATATCTTCAGTGGGCTTATCTTAAGCTCTGCTTCTATAGTATTTTTGCCATACTGGCCAAGGCGTTTTTCTGCTTCCTTTTCATCAAGCCCTTTGGTAGAAGTGCCTAGAGCTTTTAGCACTTCATCAGCACTAATAGCATGCCAGTCCATGCCAAAATAGTAGATAAAAAGCATATATAAAGTTTTGCAGAAGCTTGCCTGGCTAAAATAATGCTTTCAAATTTTTTTCAACTGTATTACAAAGTTTTTCATGTTCAATGCTTTTTATTTCCGCTACCTTTTTTGAAACTTCTTTTACCCAAGCTGGCTCAGCTCTCTTTCCGTTGTATTCTACAGGCGCATCTGTCTCAAAAAGCATGTTTTGCGGAGGCACAAGCTTTGCAAATTCTTGGACATGCTTCTCAAAGAGTACGCTTGGGCCTATTGAGATATAATAGCCCAGCGAAAGTGCTTTTTCAAGTAGCTTCTCTCCAGAAACAAACCAGTGAAGCACGACCTTTTTTGCGTCATTCTTCTCAAGCATTTCAAGGCACTCCTCACGAGCCATGCGGGAATGAACAAGTATTGCCATATCCGCGGAATTAGCTATTTCAATATGCCTTTTTAATGCAAGCACCTGCTTGCTTTTTTGTTGCTCATCAGCATACTTAAAATCAAGCCCTGTTTCACCTATCGCTGAGCAACTTGCAATATTTTCCTCGACAAAGGCAAAAGCAGAATCTATATCCTTTTGAGCCATTTTATTTATTTCATTTGGGTGTATGCCTAAGGCACATCTCACAATATCAAATTTTTTTGAGATAGCCAAGTTCTTTTGCATGCTTTTGAGGTCGACAGAATTAGAGAGTATTAAAAAAACCCCTGTTTTCTTGGCTTTTCTTATCTGTTCTTCTGGGTTTTGGAATTCGTCAAGATGGCAATGAATATCTGCAAGCATACTATCTGGTGGGTGTAAAAGATTTTTATGAAGATTGCACCAAGAAAAAAATATGGATTTTAGGTTATCACCAACAACGCTTTTGCTTTTTTTAGAGTGTAAAAGATGCTTCTGGCTACATTTCGTTAAAGGCATAAGAAGGCCTGATTTTGCATTTCCATCGCTTCAAAGTGGCATGGATAGAATAATCAAGGAACATTTTGATAAGTATATAGACAAAGGTGTGTTGCCACCAGAGATAAGGAATAATGCCCTTTGCCATGGCTGTAATCTTTTCAGCGATAAGGAAAAACTTCGCGAATGGCGCAATGCAAGAAAAGGGTTGCAGTATAAGCATGAATCAGGTATTATTTTGGCGGGTGCTATTGATAGTATTTTGGAGCGCAATGGAAAGCTTATTGTGCTTGATTTCAAAACAAGGGGTTCTGCACCAAAAGAGGACAGTGCATCATACTACGAGCTTCAGCTTGACATATACAACCTTTTGCTGAGAAAAAATGGCTATAACACGGAAGATTTTGGTTATCTTTTATTTTACTACCCAAAAGAAGTGAAAGAAGCAGGTGAAATCCTTTTTGAGTGCGAACTTGTTCAGGTTAAAACTATGCCAGAGCGCGGAGCTAAAGTTCTTGATGAGGCAATTGCTGTGCTTAAGCTTAACAAACCGCCTGAGCCAGCCCAAGATTGTGGCTTCTGTGCATGGGCAAAGAAATGGCTTTAATTTTTTAGCCAATGTTTATCTGAAGCTTTTTTGCTACATCAAAGCCCATTGGCACATCTAGGGCTGCTTCCACAAACCACCTTGGCTTAGGTGCCATTGACATTGCAAATTGCATCACTGCACCTAAAGCGCCAGCATTGCTTAAATCAACCTTTGCCGTAAGGTCTTGTGGTATTATTATTTCAAAGTTATATTCCCTGCCAATATACTCTTTTTCTCCATCAAGGTTCATTTCAAAGGAATACACAATCTCGTTGCTATAATCAGTAGATCTACGGCTGCCAACCACGACAGTTTCTCTCTTTTGCCTTTCCCCAAAAAATCTTACCTTAAGGCGCCTAGCTTTTACTGGCTTATTGAGGGCGAGGATTACCTTTCCCTTAATTGTTTCCCCTGGGTGGTAATTAAACTTTTCAAGCTGCAGATCTATTTTTCCTTTTCCAAATCCAAACACAGCAATACCTCCTTTTCAAAATTAAAGATAGGATGCAAAAAGTAGTATATAATATTAATGCCAACAGCGTTTAAGCAAGGATTAATGCTAAAAAGCGGATTGGCAGTATGCTGCTAAGAGAGTTGGTTTTGCTGGTCTTTAAACCAATCAAACCAGGTCTGCCAATCCGCTATTAACTTAAGTGCGCCAATGTTTAAATTTGTTTGGTTTATTAGCTTTTGCAAATGAGGAAAGTTTTTTTCAGGGGTTTTGAGCTAATTGTCTACGATTCAATATATGAGCCAGCAGAGGACTCATTTCTTTTGGCAGAAAATGTAAAAGTTACACCCAATGCAGAAGCCCTTGATATTGGCTGTGGCTGTGGAATTCAGACAATTAACATGCTAATGCAAGGAGCCAATGTTACTGCTGTTGATATTAATGATGATGCAGTCAGAAATACAGAAGAAAACATAAAGCGCCTAGGTTTTTCCTCAAAAGCAAAGGTTGTGCAAGGAGACCTTTTTGAGCCAGTGCTAGGGCAAAAGTTCGAGTGCATTGTTTTTAATCCACCTTATCTTCCAATTGAGGGCAAAAAAGACAAAGCATTGGATGGTGGTAAAAAAGGTAATGAGATTCTTTTTAAGTTTCTGGTTAAGCTGCCAGAGTTTCTCACAAAAAAAGGTTGCGCGTATTTTGTTCAGAGCAGCATTACAGGGGAAGCAGCTACAAAAGAAAAGCTTAAATCATTGAAGGCAAATTTTAGGATCATAGCAAGGCAGCGCCTCTTTTTTGAGGAACTCATTGTTTTTAAAACATTTTTGTAGCTTAATGCGTTTATGCCACTTCTTACAAAAACGAATGCGCTTTTCTTTTATGTTACAGGAATTTTTTTCCTTGTTCTTACATATTTTTTCATGGAGCCATTTTCAAACAATGGCAAGGCAGCTGCCAGTTTAGTTTCAGGCATTTCCGATTCTTTGGTCGCATACATTAAGATTTTTTATGCACTTGGCTTTTTCTTTATTGTTTTTGGTGCGTTTATGTTTTTTGTCTCTGGCTTGTATCCTGAGCAAAGAAAGGACTTCTTTTAGGTGTCTCTTTGCTTTTTTTCGTTTCAGGCAATAAGCAAAAGTTCCTGGAAATAAAGCGTATTTTAGCAGAGTACGGCATTGAGCTTAAGTGGCACAAGGCAGAGCTTTCTGAGGATTGCAATGGTAGCATAGACGAAATAGCAAGGCACAAAGCAGCCGAGGCATATTCCCTAATTGAGAAACCTCTAATTGTTGAAGACACAGGAATATTTTTTGAGGGCTATCACGACTTCCCAGGGGTAAGGGCTAAGCGCATATTTGAGAAAATTGGCTATGAAGGGCTTTTGAAAATGGCCTCAAAGAAATCCGGCAAAGCTTACTTCAAGACAGCGATTTGCTTTACAGATGGAACTCGCAAAAAAGTTTTTGTTGGATTGCTTAAAGGAAGAATTTCCCAAAAGGTTTACTGCAAAAACAGAAAAGTGATGCCATACGAGAGAATCTTTGTGCCAGTGAAAAGCAAAAAGCCACTATGCATGATGCTGCGCAAAGAGAAAAACAAGATATCGCACAGAGCGAGAGCAGCTGAAAAACTCGCTGTCTGGCTAAAAGCCAAATACTTGTGAGCACTATTTTTTGCAATTTTTCCTTATAAACCTCTGAGCTTGTTTGATAATTGGCTTTACCTCCTCGTTCACTGCGTATAGCTTCTTTTTGCCATCCCTTTTATAAAAAACAACACCATACCTTTCAAGGACTTTAAGCTGATGCGATACATTTGTTTGCTCGCATCTTACTTTAGCACATATTTCCTTTACTGAAAGCTCTCCTTTCATTAGCGCCCTGACTATTGAGAACCTTGTCTTTGAGGCTAAAACACCAAAGAAGCCATAAGTGGATATCTTCATAATTGAATAGTTAAACAAAAGCATTAAAAAATAAAAAAACCATAATGAGAAAGGTTGCATTATGGTAAAAAGGCGAATTAGAGGAACAAAATACGCTAAACAGGCAAGTATTGCAGCCCAGCAAGTAAAAGATGCAAAAAAAGCAGGCATAAGAGTAACGCATGCAAACATCTGGCACAAAAGCCCAGAACATGCTTTTTATCGTGCTCTTGGCAGGAGGCGTGTGCCTCTCAAGGTTGCACTGGCTGCACTTATAAGCGAAAACCCGGCTATGCGCTCTGCCGCAATGAGTGTTCTTTCTACAACTAGCCAGTCATTTTTAGCAAAGCACATTCCGCAAGCACTCAAAAGCTTTAACCCGGAAGATAGAAAAAGGATAAATTTGGAGTTAATGTTTGTCAAAGAAAAAATGGCTGCAACTCAGGAGGTTGAGAAAAGCAAACCAAAGCAGACAAAGGCACCAAATTCCGACGCTAACAGATATCTTCTCACAAGGCTTAGGCCTTACGTTGCAACGCCCTTTTTAAAAGGTCTTTTTGAAAAAGCCCGTGAGCTAAAAGCAATAGACCTTCAATTAAGAAAAAAATTCGGACGGAGCTATGTTGGAATGATCGTGAGAGGCAGCATGGCAAAAGGCTACTTTGCCCCCGAGTCAGATATTGATGTTATTTTTATTGGTACTAATCCAAAGATAGAGATGAAAGCAATAAAGCTTTGCAAGGTACATGGCATCAGACTTGATGCTGGCACGCGCTTCATAAATCCAGAAGCAGTGATGCCAAGGGAAAGGCATATCATATTGGAAAAAATTTTTGCAGGAATTTTCTTTGGCGACATTAAGGCATTAAGATCCTTGCAAACGAAGGTTTTCAAAGGAATGAGCAAGAGCGAATGGGAGCTATTGAGGGGCACAATTATGAACAAGGAGATTGCAAACCTTGAGAAGGCATTTGAAAGGTTTGGAATAACAGATCCTGCTGAAAAAAGGCGCATAATTGCGTCAATTGGCTATCGCTTGCCACCAAGCTACGAAGAAATGAAAAAACTACTGAGGGAATAAAAAATGTTGCACATAGATAAGTTTTGGCTTTTGGTAATTCTGATATTGACTTCTTTTTTTGTGTTAAGCACATACTTTTACCCAAAGCTGCCGGAGCAAATTCCTACGCATTGGAATATAAAAGGCGAAGTTGACGGCTATATGAAAAAAGAATTCGGATTGTTGGTCATGCCAGCTCTTTCAGTTCTAATTGTAATTCTTCTTGCCTACCTGCCTAAGATGGATCCTTTAAAGAAGAACTATTCGTTTTTTATGCCATATTTTAAGGGCTTTATCGTTGTTTTTAGCTTTTTTTCACTTTATATTCACATGCTTATTATTGCAGCAGGCCTCGGCTATGCTGTAGAAATCAACCATTTTCTGCTTCCAGCTTTTGGCTTGCTCTTTATTTATATCTCACTCTTGCTTAAAAAATCAAAGCGCAACTGGTTCGTTGGCATAAGGACACCATGGACTTTAAGCAGTGATAAGGTCTGGGAAAAAACTAATAAGGCAGGAAGCATTGTTTTTCTTATCCATGGTTTGCTTTTCTTGTTTGTTGTCACGGTAGTCAACTTGTTACCAACAATAATTTTGGCATTAATTTTATCAATTATTATTTCATCAATTATTCTTTGCATTTACTCCTACCTATTGTATGTTAGTGAAAAGAAAAACAAATAAGGCGAATAATATGGCTGCAAAGGTTAGCTTTCATATCATACCTGGCTCAGAAAAATTTAAGGTAAAGGGATTTGACGAATGGCGAAATGCGTGGGTTGTTTCGTTAAGAGCAAAACCTGAAAAAGAACTTGCTAATAAAGAGCTTATAGATGAACTCTCACAACTTGTTGGCGAAAGGCCGAAGATTATTTCTGGTAGCCACTCCAGGGAAAAGGTTCTTGAGTTTAGGGAAAAGACACACTATGAACTTTTTCAAATTTTGGGCAAACAATGCAAATCTTTAAAACCTGGCTCTTAGCTCCTTCAAGAGTTCAATAAGGTCAGCCCTCATATCAACAGGTAGCTGATTTATCTCAGATTCAAGGTAAACATAGTTAACTGTTTTTGTCCTGCCAGCCAACATGTCTCTAAGCTGACTCCTTATTGCAGTTTGCCTCAACGCATTTTTTTGCTCTTCTGTTATCAAACCGCTTTTTCTAGCGTACTCAATTGCGCCAAATATTTGAGTGTTCACAACCGGCATAGTTTTCCTGGCTTCATAGTCAAGGACTTTTTCTGTGACCTGCATTAGCTTCCTTTTTATATTGTCTTTCATTGCTTGTGTAAACCCAAAGCGCTTTGCTGTATTTTCTAATGCTGCTTGGTTAAACTCAATGAATTTAAGCTTCCATTCAATTGGCTTTTCTAAAACAACCAGATCATGTGAAATCTTTTTGCTTGAGAAAAGCTTTTGAAGATATTCGGCAGACAATCTGGCTGCACCTGCTCTGCTCAATACCTTGTTTTTAACAAGGCCTTCAAGTTCTAAAAATAATTTTGGGGTATATACACCAGCATAAGCTAAAGAAAGTGTTTCTGTCTTAAGGCTAAGCTCTGTTTTTTGTTGCAGCGCTCTCAAAAGGCGTCTCCCTGTTTGCCAAGGGATCAAGCCGCTTTTAATATGGCTTTTGATTAGGGCTGATTGAACGGACAACAATTCAATCTTCTTTTCACGCGGCTTCCTACTTTGCAAAATCTGAATTGTTTCCCTCATTATTGCCTCAGCAACTGGTTTATATCGCGCCGTAGGCTTTTTGGCTGGGCCTTTTGCGGCACTACTGCGTGCATTTGAAGGCTTTTTTGGCGTTTTAGGCATAATTGCATAACTGTTTTTATCTATTTAAGCATTTCGTTGAAAATTTTAATTAATTTTAACAGATGTTTGGTTTAGGTGTTTGATTTGAAGCCAAGAATTAGCGTAGTAATTCCAACGCACAAAAGGCCTGAAAGTTTGTCTGTAGCATTAGATGCAATATTAAATCAAACATATCCAAAGAAAAAATATGAAGTGATTGTCGTTAGTGATACTCAGGATGATACTCTACACATAGTTGAGAAAAAATTCCGCAAAAAAGGCGTAAGATTCTACAGGATTGAGAATAAATGCTGTGATGCAAAAAGGAACTTTGGAATAAAAAAAGCCAAAGGCGAAATAATTGCATTTACAGACGATGATTGCATACCTGACAGTGACTGGCTGGAGAATTTGGGCGCGGCTTTTAGGAAAAATAAAGATGCTGCAGGAGTAGAAGGTCTCATATATAGCAACTACAAGCATTTGTATGAGCAAGCGCCGGAAAATCTTACTGGCAAGAAGTATATATCTGCTAATTATGCATTCAAAAGAAGCGTTCTGATTGAGACAAAAGGCTTTGATGAGAGGTATTGCTACTTTGCAGAAGATACGGACTTGGGCTTTAAAGTAATATCAGCAGGGTACAACATTGTTTTTGATCCTAAAGTAAGAGTTTTTCACCCAGCAAAAAAAATTAGCCCTTTGCAAATAATAAAAAATTTACACATGGTTAGGAATAATTTGTTGCTTCACAAAAAATTTCCAAAACTTTTCAAGGAGCATTTTGGTTATCGCTTAATAAGGGACTTTATTCTTGGCTTATTTGCTTGGCTACTGCTTTTTTTTTACGCCATGGCAATTTTAGTGCCAATTTTTATACTATTGGCAATACCATTCACCCTTATTGGCGTCTTTTATGTAATTACCAAGGCAAGACAAAGAGAATACAAGATTACAGAATTGTTGGCATATTGCTTTTTTCTCTATGTTAGATATTTAATGCTAGTTCCAACTAGTGCTTATTATTGGTTGAAAATAAGTTCCGAGGTAACTTATAAAGGTGATTCCAATGCGGATAGCTTTTTTGCTTCCAAATAGCATTAAGTTTATTGGTGGTGCAGAAGTTTTTGTAAAAATGCTCTCTGATGTTTTGGAGAATCGCGGCCATGAAGTAGATGTTTTTGCATTTTCCGAGCTTAAACTAAATATGTTGCAAAGAGCAACCCTCTCTTCATTGAGGTTTGTTCCTCATAGGGAAATATACAAAGCTAAGCTTTTAGGGAGCTATTTTAACAAAAAATCCAAATACTTTGACCTGGTAATAAGCAGTGACTATTTTGGGCTATATGCAAAGGCACCAAGAAAGATAATGCTTTTACATGACTGCTATCGCGATATATTTGAAACAATAAGGCATAAAATATCGTTGCCCTATTACTTGTGGGGTCAGAACCTTG
>JAWALG010000020.1:0-19751 GCA_038886995.1 Candidatus Iainarchaeum sp. | reverse complement strand
GGCTTAAGAAGGATGGTGTTGTCATAATAAACACAAACAAAAGTGCAAAGGATTTTGAGAGCAAGATTAAAGGAAAAGTTGTAACTGTTGATATGACAAAAGTTGCAATGGACATCATAGGAAAGCCATTTGTAAACATAATTGCTTTAGGCGCATTTGCAGCCATTACAAATGAGATAAAGCTTGAGAGTGTCTTCAAAGCAATAGACCAAGAGTTTGCGCACAAGAAAGATGTTGGGGAACTCAACAAGAAAGCTGCTGAAGAACTTTACAAAAGGGTCAAGGGTGTTTAAATGGTAAAGAGCACATGTAGCAAAGATAAGATGGAATTTACTGTTGGGGCGGTTATAAGAGATCCCGGTTCAACCATAAAGAACAAAACAGGTGGCTGGAGGTCATTCAGGCCTGTAATTGACCAAACAAAATGCGTTAAGTGCGGTAACTGCTGGGTTTTCTGCCCTGATAATGCGATTAAAAAGAATGCAGATGGGTCATTTGCTGTAGATTATGATTATTGCAAGGGCTGTGGCATTTGTGCAAACGAATGCCCACTAAAGGCAATAAGGATGGAAACCGAAAGCAAGTAGCCAAGGTGTTTAAAATGACTGAGATGGTTGTAGAAGCAAGCAAGGCAATTGCACTTGCAGCAAAGCTTTGCAGGCCAAAAGTTATACCAATGTATCCAATAACACCACAAACACATATCGTTGAAAACCTTGCTGAAATTATCAACAATGGCGAGCTCGATGCTGAAATTATACACGCTGAATCTGAACACAGTGCTTGCTCTGCGCTCCTTGGTGCACAAGCAGCAGGTGCTAGGACATTTAGCGCAACATCATCACAGGGCTTAGCGCTTATGTTCGAAGTATTGCCCATAGTTGCTGGCAATAGAATGCCTTGCGTGATGGCTGTCGCAAACAGAGCATTAAGCGCGCCAATAAACATCTGGAATGACCATAGCGATGCTGTCTCTGCCAGAGACCAGGGTTGGATACAACTTTATGTTGAGTCAACACAGGAAGCAATAGATACTCTAATACAGCTTTACAAGGTCTGCGAAAACAAAGATGTTATGCTGCCGGGTATGCTCTGCATAGATGGTTTTACTTTAAGCCATGTATATGAGCGTGCTTTTGTTCCAGAGCAAAGCAAAGTAGATGAATTCCTGCCAGAATATAAGCCACTAAATGTTCTTGACCCTGCAGAACCAATCACAATTGGGCCCATAGCATTCCCAAACTCATACATGGAATTCAAAAAAATGCAGCATGAAGCCATGCTTCTAGCGGAAAAAGAAATAGAAAAAGTAAACAAGGAATTCGGCAAAAAGTTTGGTAGAAAATATGGCAATGGCTTAATAGAGGAATATAAAATGGATGATGCAAAGTATGCGCTTATAGGCATGGGTACATTCATAGGGACAGCACGCAATGTTGTTGACAAGCTCAGAGAAAAAAAGGAAAAGGTTGGGCTAATAAAGCTGAAATCGCTAAGGCCTTTCCCTGCTGAAAGGCTAAGAAAGACCACTGAAGGGCTTAAAGGCCTGGCTGTTATAGACAGGCATATTTCTGTCGGCTATGAAGGTCCGCTATACACTGACCTGCGCTCAGCTTTATATGGATCTAAGCTTAAGATAAGCAGCTACATAGCAGGCCTTGGAGGCCGCGACATAGCAGCAGCCCATATTGAAAGGGTTTTTAAAGAAATCAAAAGTGGAAAGGACGGAGGTTGGCTTTTATGATTAGGGGCCTTCCGGAAGAAGAATACTTTGCTTCTGGGCATAGGGCTTGTGCTGGCTGCGGAGGTGCAATTGCAATAAGGCATGTTACTAAAGCAGCTGGAAGCAATACAATAATAGTGCAAGCAACTGGCTGCATGGAAGTTGTAAGCACACCCTACCCTGAAACCGCCTGGAAGTTGCCTTATATTCACAGCGCATTTGAAAACAACGCAGCGGTTGCTTCTGGAATAGAAGCAGCATTGAAAAAATTGGGAAAAAAATATAACATAATTGTCCTTGGTGGCGACGGAGCAACATTTGATATTGGCTTCGGAGCTTTGAGTGGTGCCTTAGAAAGAGGTCACAACTTCCTATATGTTTGCAATGACAATGATGCATATATGAATACGGGCATACAAAGAAGCGGGTCAACTCCAAAGTATGCGCACACCACAACTAGCCCTGTTGGCAAAGTAGTTCCTGGTAAGCTCCAATTCAAGAAGCCATTGCCTTTCATAATAGCTGCACATAGAGCACCTTATGTTGCAACTGCAAGCATTCACGATATAAATGACCTTTACGCAAAAGTGAAAAAAGGCCTCGCCATTGAAGGCCCTTGCTATTTGCAGGTTTACAGCCCTTGTGTTCCTGGCTGGGGATATGACCCTGCAAAAACTGTCGAAATAGCAAAGTTGGCAGTTGAAACAAGGTATTACCCATTGTACGAGATTGAAAACGGCATTCTTAAGATAACTCACAAACCACAGGAAAATAAGCCGGTAGAATCATATCTAAAAATGCAGGTTAGGTTCAAGCATCTTAGCCCTGATCAAATAAAGGAAGTTCAGGCAGCCGTTGACCATGAATGGGCTCGGCTTCTAGAAATGGAAGAGAAAAAGTGTCGGTTCTATTGAGCGCCTCTCAGCTTGTTCATTTTTAGGAAATCTCTTCTTAGAAGCGCAAATCTCCATTCGTTGCGAAACTTTCCGCATTTGAACTTTGACTCCCTTGAAAGGCCTTCGTAGCTAAAGCCACACTTTTCAAGAACACCCTTAGAAGCAATATTGCCCTCAAAAACATTTGCATGAATCCTGTGAAGCTTAAGCTTTCTGAAACCAAAGTTAAGCATAAGCATAACTGCTTCGCTCATTATGCCTCTCCTTCTGTGCTTTTTTCCTAGCCAGTAACCAAGCTCAGCATTCTTGTGCTCATGGTCAACCTTAAAAAGGTCAACAACGCCAATTGCCTTATCCGAATCTTTTTCGGCAATTACGAAAGCATACCTTTTACCTCTCCGCAAGTAATATCTCGCTTTTCTAATAAACCTTTTGGCTTCTTCAGGAGGATATGGCCTTGGTATTGTTATTGTCCTTCTATACAGCTCTGAGTCCCTGACATTCTCATAAATGCTTTCAGCATCGCTTTTCTTTGGAGTTCTTACCCTTATTCTTTGGCCTTCTAAACAAATCTTGTTCTTGTAAGGCATAGAGAACTTAAAACAAAAAAACTTTTAATTGTTCGTTAATCAATAATTTTTAGTGGTTTGGTGCCCAAAAGAGGTTATTACAGCGGAAAGCGAAGAATGCCAAACTATGGCAGGGCAAAAAAATGGCTTGAAAAAACAGGGATCAGCAAAGATCTTGAAAGACATGCGAGAAAAGTTGCTAAAAGGCCACAACTGAATGTAAGTAAAATGGAAAACCCTGTGGAGGAAATCTTTAATATTATAGCAAATCGTGGAGTAAGATGGCCGATAGAGCGAGAGCTGTCTTCGGGAAAGAGAAAAGGCCAATATTTCTATAATGCATCATTGGTTGGGGAAGATCGAAGCAAAATAAGGGCCCTTTTAAGGGCCTCGCTTGAGGAATTACCAAGAGAAAAGTGGCGGCCCTTTTTGACATCAATAGCGGATTACGCTAAAGAGCAAAGGGTTAAAGAGACAAAGCTTTATAGACAAGCAAAGAGCAAAAATGAAATTCTGCTGCATGCTAGAAGATCTAACATAGCATTAGGCATTGAGATGACCTGCTCCAGGATGTTGGAATTAATAAAATAGGTTAAAAAATCTTTTTTCTGATCACTTTTTGTCAAGCTGGATTCTGCTTATTGCTGGCCCAATGTTCTTGTGATATTTTGAGCTTTTTCTCTTATTGTAAGGCGTCTCACATTTGCTTGTTAGTGTCTCGAATGTAAGCCTGCATATCTTCATACCGGGCCATAGTTGCACTGGAACCCTAGCTATGTTTGTCATCTCTAAGGTAATGTTGCCCTCAAAGCCAGGATCTATGCTGCCAGCTGTTGAATGCACTATTATTCCCAAACGGCCTAGTGAAGATCTTCCATCAAGGCGAGCCATCAAGTCATCAGGCAACTTCACATATTCTTTTGTTACGGCAAGAGCGAACTCATTTGGGTGTATTATGAATGGTTTTCCTTTAGGGATCCTTATAAGCTCTGTTAGGGCCTCACTTATGCCTTCGTTAGTGTCTATATGGGTTACCTCGCTATGACGGAAAACTCTAAAAAGGTTCCCAAGCGTAAGGTCAACACTTGCAGGTCCAACATTTGCAAGTGAAAGCCCTCTTATCAATATGCGCTTTTCTTTTATCGCTCTTTTGATATCCTTATCGCTTAGCACTGTCATAAAAGCACCAAAACATTCCTAAATATTTGAGAAAAGTTATTAAATCAATCTTTTTTGGATCTGATAAAAGAAAGAACCCTTTCCTTGAACTCTTGAAACCTTGTCTTCGGTATTTTGCCTGCTGCCGCTGGAATATGTCCGCCAGCGCTTGCTTCTGGAATGCCAGCAACTGCGCTCTCAAGCAATGAATTCATTGGAACTTTAAAGTCCTGTCTCCTTGCAGAAAACCTTATTTCGTCGCCACCAAGATCCTCTGCGATTATTATTGTCTTATCGGGCAATTCTTTAGTAAGAGAATCAATCAACATTGATTTTATGCGATATTTCGGCTTGATTGTAAAGAAGTAAAGCTCCTCTTTCTCGTAGACCTCTGCTTTTTTATAAAACTCTTTCTTCCAAAATTCAAGTTCATCGAAAACCTCTTTACGTAGTGAGTTAAAATTGCTTTGCATTATTGCTTTTGGCCCTGCTGCTAAGAAAAGCTCTAAAAGCTCTGGAAAAGCTTCTGGAGAAACAGCTTGCACTGAGCTTATTATGTCAGCAATTACTTTTAAGTCATCAACTGAAACTGAAGCTTTCTTTGCGGATTCGTTCACAAAAGCAGCCCACTTATTGTACGCAAAGTCACCTATAATTCCAACACTTGCAACCCAAGAAACTTCATCAACACTTACCAAGGTAGAGCAAAGGTCAAAGCAAAGTTTGCTTGCGGGATAACTGCTTGGTTCAATAGCGCTTAGCATCTGTGGTTTAATCACCAAGGCCCTATCAGAGTTAAAGTCGCAGTAAAGTTTATGGTGATCTATTACCAAAACTCTGGATTTCTTTGAAAGCTTTGCCAAAAAACTTTTATCAGAATCTGCAGCAAGATCAAGAAAAACGGCATTCCCAAAAGATTTGTTTTGGCAAACTTTTGGCAATAAATCAGGGCTTTCAACGGCTGTTGCCGAAGCAATATTTTTTCCAAGTTTCTCTACTGCTTTTGAAAAAACAACTGCTGAACAAAAGCCATCAGCATCTCCATGATAAAATATATTAAAGCTTTGAGAAGAGTTTAAGAACTTTTTAAAGCTCTTTATTTGCTTTTCTGGCATAAAAAAGCCCTTATCTGCTTAAAAGGGGTTATAAACGATTCTGTTATTTTTGAGTTACATGTAAATTTAAAATAAGTAAACAATAAATTTAGATATTATTGGGGGTTCAAAGTTGCCGGAGCTTAGCATCAACGACCTTTTTAGCATACTCAAAATAATAGCCAGTTTCCTCAGGTTTTTGGGGATTGCAGTTATAGTACCGGCATTAGTAGCCCTGATTTACGGCGAGATTTTATATGCGGAAATTTTCATATATATGTCTGCTGTCCTGATTTCAGCTTTTTCACTAGTTCATTATTTACTTAGAAAGAAAGAAGTAAGGACCAAACATGCAATAATTGCCATTGCACTCGGATGGTTCATTGTTGGGCTGATAAGTGCCATACCATTTACATTCTGGGAAATGAAGCTTGTAGATGCATACTTTGAAAGCATTTCTGGCTGGAGCACAACAGGCCTGACAATGATTGAATATCCTGAGAAACTACCGTATGCGCTTAACTTTTGGCGTGGCTACATCCAATGGCTTGGCGGCTTTGGTATAGTTGTCATGGCTTTAATACTGTATGAAAAGCCAAAGACAGCACACGAACTTTTCAAAGCAGAGGGAAGGCCTGAAAACTTTTACCTAAATGTGTCACAGATTGCGAGAATAATTGTCGGCATATATTCCCTTTACACATTGCTTGGCATTTTTCTTTTCATGGTTTCGGGCATGAACTTATTCGAAGCAAGTGTGCATTCTTTTACTACAATAGCAACTGGTGGTTTCTCCACAAGAAGCCAAGGAATTGGCTATTATGGTTTCTGGGCGCTTTTTTCAACAATACTGATTATGCTTGCGGGTGGCATAAGCTTTGTCTCTCACCGCGAGCTTCTAAAAGGCAACATAAAGGGCTTTCTCTCAAATCCGGAAATAAGGTTGCTATTTGGAATTCTGCTTATTTCCACAATAGTCATATTCATAGCATCTTTGTCAACAGGAATATTTTTTGATCATTTCTTCTATTCTGTTTCTGCCCTTACAGGCACTGGAGCAACAGCACAGAAAAGCGTAAATGAACTTCATACATTTGCAGTATTTATAATAATTCTATTGATGATTTCAGGAGCATGCTATGGCTCAACTGCTGGGGCGATAAAGCTCTGGCGCATACTGATTGTTTTTAAGGTGATAAGGAGGGAAATTTACAAGGGCTTATTACCCCAAAATGCAATTCTGCCATTAAAGGTTGGTGATAAAACACTCTCAGAGGAAAATGCCCTAAATGCTTTGGCATATATTGCACTTTATGTCGCTGTTTTTATGGCTGGGAGCATAATATTTATGCTTTCTGGCTATTCAGCAAGGGACTCACTCTTTGTTGTCGCTTCAGCACAAGGAAATGTAGGTCTAAATGTCATCTCAGGCCCGGCATGGTATGACATGAGCGTTGCTTTAAAAATATTGCTTAGTTTCCATATGATATTAGGAAGGATGGAGATAATACCCTTCCTTATATTGCTTAGGAGTTTCTTCTCTATAAAAAGGGTATAGTGGTAATATGCTGAAGATTATAATTGCTGGTGACACAACATTCGCGCTTGAATTGGCAAAGCTTTCAATAAAAAAAGGGGACAGCAAGGTTTTATTGATTATAAGGGACAGAGAAAAGGCAATAAGTGTTGGCTCTGAGATAAATGCTATCATTGTAAATGGCGATGCCACTGACACCGCAACACTTGATGAATTAGACCTCCAGAACTGCGACTATTTTGTTGCTGCAACAGAAAGTGAAAAAGCAAATGTGCTTTCAGCCCTCTATGCGAAGAACGCAGGTGCAAAGAACATATTTATAAGGGTTGAAAAAACAGAAGCAGAGCCATTGCTCAGAAAGCTCGGATTTACGCCAATAAACCCAGATGTTTTTGCTGCACGCTATGCTGAGTTAATGACAACTAGGCCTGCTGTTGCTGACTTAGTGACGCCAGGCGTCGGAGAATTTGACATAATAGAGCTACCAGTGAAGGACACCAAAATTGTTGGTAAAAAGTTAGGCGAAACACATGGCGAACACTTTGCAGCAATAGCAACATACTACAACGGTGTTTATGACTTTTCAAAGGAGAAGAAGATTGAGCCAAATGAAAAAATAATTCTTCTGGTGTCTGCAGGCAAAGAAAAAGAGGTCACAAAAGAGTTAAATAAAGGTTAGTACATTAATGAATATTGCATTTACTCTTCAGAGGTGCTTTTATGGTTTGTTCTTATAAGAATTCCAAGGGGGTTACATACTACCTCCACCAAAAAGGAAAGCTCTATTTCTTCAGCAGGAAGCCGGAAGGCGCAATTGACTTGCCTGCTGGCTATGAAATTGTCGAGAATGTTGGCACAGGCCTACCAATGATAAAGAAAAAATAGCGGATTCCTATGGAAAGGCACAGAATAGCGCTATTTGACAGCGTAGTTAAAAAATATAAAAAGGCACTAAAAGGCACTAAGGGAAATGCTTTTGTTTATGGCAGAAACATAACAAAGGATTCTTTTTTTTCAATTGCGCCACTTAGCAAGGCAATACATGACCTTGGGCTAGACCTGCATGTTAGGATAAGTTATAAAGGCAGCGACGAAAATTCAGAGATAATAAAGAGAATTTGGAACGGATATGAACGGAAGGAGTCCAAAGAAGGCAAAACATTGCATGAGTTCGTTGCACTTGTCGAAAAAAAGAAAAATGGACATGGTTTTAGTAGGAATTTCATTAGGCCAACACTAATTATTGAAATCAAGGAAAAAGGTTTTTTGGTAAACAACAGCAAAATGCTTCCTTACGATGGTAAGTGGTTTAGAAGTTACAATGAGAGGAAAATGGATGAAACATGCAAAAAGATAATCACAGAATGCTATGCGCTTAAAAGCAAAGAAAGCTTTTCAATAGGTTTTGTACTTGTGCCAGCAAAGAGAAACATTAAGCTGCCATTAGAAGATCACCTTGACAGCTTTGCAATTGCATATCATATGGCAAGAACAGCAGCTCCGAAATGCAAAAGGGTTGTGCTTTCTGCAAGCACTGAGCGCAAATCCAAGCTTGATATGCCTGAGCCGGTTTCAGACCTTTTTGCGACTATCGGAGCATGTGAGTATGAAAAAAGCATAAAGGAAAAACCATTTAGGGTATTCAAAAAGTTGTCTGACATTGTTGGTATAAAAAAATGGCAATACAATGATGCATCATTTTCTATAGTAGGCAGCGGCTATCATGGCAGGCATATATTTGGCCTGGCTATTGGGTACCCATCACCTGACAAGAAGACAAGGTGGTCTTCGCCTGGCCAGATGTTTTTAAAACCTGTTTGGCATGACCAAAGCAAGATTGACAAAAGATCGCCAAAGACAAGGCACCAAATAACTGAAACAATACCAATAGAAGAGTTCATTCAGACATGCGATATTGATTACAAAAAGATGCGGCTGAGAAACATAAAGATAAAGAAGATTATAGAAAGCAGCGATAAGCTTATTGTTGAAAGCTGTCCAGGGGGAGAAAAGACAAACTTGGCTGTGGAACTAAAACAAGGGAGAAAAAGATGCGAAGTGCAGAGAAGTGACTCAGACACCCGAAGTAAGATAGACAAAGAAGCATTTAGGAAAAGTGGTGTCTTAGGGGGAATGTTTGACAACATACCTGGTGGCGAAGTTTTTTTCACACCAAAAAGAATTTTTGGAGAAGCAGTTGGTGACGTTGTAATCAACATTGATAGAAGCTATGTTTTGAACAGCAAGGATCCGCTAGTTGTAAAATTTTCTGGAAAGAGATGGGCCCTGGTTAGGGCTCCAAAAGAGGTTAAAAAAAGGATCCAAAAAGAGCTTGCTGATTCAAAAAAACTCATAAAAATGTATGAAAGGAGTGGCTCACTTCCAAGCAAAATAATTAAATCATACAAGAAAAACTTCTTTGGCATAGGTGAATTCGCCATAAATACAAACCCTGCTGCAAAGCTTTCAAGATATCTAATAGTAAATGAAAAGCTCGCAAACATGATACATGTTGCACTTGGATCCGGCTTTGAACCGGGCACACAAACTGTTTACCATTGGGACTTTGTAATTGATGTCCCAAGGCAAAAGATTAGCATAAAGGCAATTGGTAAAAATAGGGAAATATACATAATTAAAGACGGTTCTTTTGTAATATGAGTGCATTCTGATGCAAATGTATGGAACAAAGAGGATAATTAGGAGAAGGCATTTAGAGCTTTTGAGTAAAATAGATGTTGACATTGCATACTTTCCAAATTTTTCAAACGAAACTTCTTTCTACTATTTTACTGACTTGCCTCTCGGCAGCTTCACATACAACTCCCTTATAATAAAACGAAATGTAGGGTCTTTTTTGCTAGGCAATGCGTTGCAGGACTCACTATTGAGGAGCTTTGCATTAAGGACTGGACTTAGCTTCATAAACACAAGGAAAGATGGTTATTGGAAAATCCTCAAGAAATTTATTGCAAAGAAGAGAGTTGGGATAAACTATGCAGAGGTAAGCGTTGCACTTGCAAAAAAAATAAGAAAAGAAACAGGCGCAAAGTTGTGTGATATAAGGAAGCAAATAGAAAAAATGCGCGAGATAAAAGACCATGATGAAGAAAAGCGCTTAAGGATGGCATCTAAAATAATAAGCCAAGTGATGGACAAGGTGCCAGACCTTATAAAAAAAGGTATTTCTGAAAAAGGCCTTGCTGAAAAAATAGACGAAGAAATAAGGGCTCTGGGCTGTGAGCCAGCATTCCAAACCATTGTGGCCTCAGGAAAAAATTCAGCTACGCCGCACCACATACCAACAGGCAAAAAAATAGAGCATGGGTTTCTCATAGTGGATATTGGGGCTCGGTACAAAAACTACTGCTCAGATATAACAAGAACTTTCTATGTAGGAAAAGCAACTGAAAAGGAAAAAAAGGTCTATGGTAATGTTGTTGAGGCAAAAAGAATTGCTGAAAATGCAATAATAGAAGGCAAAGATGCTGCAAGCACTTTTAAAGAAGTAGATTCACATATGAAAAGCAAAGGCCTAAAGCTAATACATGCCCTTGGCCATGGCTTAGGCATTGAAGCGCATGATTTTCCTGGGAGAATAAGTGGTGACAGCAAATTTAATTTTAAGCCACGAATGTGTTTCACTCTTGAGCCAGCCGCGTATGGTACATTTGGTGGCATACGTATAGAAGACGATTACTTGATGAGTGGAAGTAAAGTCGAGAAAATATCATTTGCAGAGCACAGTGAAGATATCCTGGAAATTAAAAAGTAAGGGAATATTAAAAACGTAGTTAAAAAATGCACCTATTTGTTGGCATTTGCTTCTCTAGCTGCTCTTCGCCTGCTTGAATAGTCCCTTGCAAATTTAAGGAAAGCGCCAAAATATAAAAGCAAAAGAGCAATTAGTGTCGCACCAAAAGCAAGCACATACTCGCCGATTCCTGTGGCAATGCCAATTGCTGCGACAACCCAGACACTCGAGGCAGTTGTCATACCTGAGCTCCTTGTCTTTGACCTAAATATTGCTCCACCACCAAGAAAACCGATGCCGGTAACTATGCCGGCTGCAACCCTTGATGGATCTGCAGTACCTGAAAAGCCCCCTGAAACTATCGTAAAAAGGCATGAACCCAGGCATACGAGAGCACATGTTCTTATGCCAGCCGGCTTACGTTTACTTTCCCTCTCAAGACCTATGGCCATACCAAAAATTGTTGCAAGTATTAGCCTGACTATTCCCCCAAATTCAGGACCTATCAACATGACACCTTTTTGTTAAGTGCTTGAATTATAAATGGAAGAAAAGCTTTTAATATTTAAATTGCTTATTTTTTTGTGGTTTTATGGAAATCAATGGAATTGAATTGGTCTGGCTTGGTCATGCAGCATTCAAAATAAAAGCAGAAGGGCTGGTGCTTTACATAGACCCTTTCGAGATAAGCGAAAACGAAAAGGCAGACATAATACTGATAACTCATGAGCATTATGACCATTGCTCTGAAAAAGATATCCAAAAAATAATAAAGGAAAAAACCCAAGTTGTATGCAATAAGTCAACAGCAATGAAGCTGAAAACTAACGCGGTCATAATCGAGCCAAACCAAGAAAAAAATATTTTTGGTGTTGGCATTAAGGCGGTCCCAGCATACAACATTGGAAAGCAGTTTCATCCAAAAGGCAGTGGGATCGGCTTCATAATAAATATTGTTGGTACTCGTATATACCATGCTGGAGATACTGACCTCATACCTGAAATGCATGATATCTCAAAGATTGACGTAGCACTATTGCCTGTTGGCGGGAAATATACTATGAACCCTGAAGAGGCTGCTGAAGCCGCAGAAATAATAAAGCCGAAAATAGCAATTCCTATGCACTATGGTGCAATAGTTGGAACGCCTAAAGAGGCACAAACATTCAAAGAACTATATTCTGGGCGCACTTGCATCCTAAACAAAAACCAGTGAGAAAAAAATGGCATATAAAATTAGCCCATTGGGCAGCGAAGAAACACTTTTTTCAAATATTGATTCCTTGGAACCTGACTTCGTGCCTAGAATCATACCCTTCAGGGAAAATGAACAAAAGGCGATTGCTAATGCCCTAGAACCGCTGCTTTCTGGCATATCTGCCAGAAACCTCTTCATATATGGAAAAAGCGGAATTGGAAAAACACATGCTGTGCTAAGGGTGCTCGATGACTTTGCTGAGCTCAACATAAGGTCTTTTGTGGTAAACTGCTGGACAATGCAAAACTCAGAATTGGTAATTAGGGAAATTGCAAGGCAAGTTGGCCTCCCAAACGAGAATGACCTGTATAAAATAAAATCGCGGCTAAGCGCTCCTAGCATCTTTGTATTTGATGAAATTGACAGGGCAACTGATTTGGGCTTTCTTTATGCTTTTGCAGAAGAGATAAAAATTAAAGGCATAGTCCTCATCTCAAATAAAAAAGATTTCTTTGCTTCAGTTGATGAGAGGATAAGATCCAGGATAATGCCACAGCATATCGAATTTAGGCAGTACACAGAAAGCGAAATTTCTGCAATACTTGCCGAGCGCAGAAAATATGCCTTTTATGAAGGCACTTGGCATAGGGGCGCCATTGAACTGCTTGAAAGAAAAACTGCTGAAAAGGGAGACATAAGGTTTGGCATTGCACTAATGAAATATGCTGGCCTTAACGCAGAAAAGGAGGCAAGCAGAATTATCTTTGAAAAGCATGTCGCCAGCGCATTAGAAAAGGTTCAATAGTTATTGTTGGGCTTGCTGTATCTGTTTGATCTCTCCAAAACACTGCCGGAACTTCTCTGTTGTTTTCAGAACAAATGTCCTACCTTGTTTTTCCCTCTCAATGTACTGCTTTTCAAGTAGGAACTTTATATGCTCGTATGCCTTATTATTCCGGTATTTCACAACCAATGACTGCTTTATTGGTTCTTTGACTGCAATTAGTGCAAGCGTTCTCTGAATGCTTTTGTTTAATTCTGCAGTTGTAGCAAGGTGCCTTACCTTTTGAACATACTCTGGCTTCACGCGCATCTGGTAAGTGCCATCAAGGCAGAATATCTCAACACTTGAATTTCTTTGCTTATATTCTTCGATGAGCTCATTCAACATTTTTTCTAATATATGGGTATGCTTTATGTTAAGAAGCTTTGAAAGCTCTTCAATGTTTAAAGCACCGGGGGCTATAAAAAGGGCTGACTCTATGACTTTCTTGTGTTCTTCCCATGATTGGCATGCGCCGAGCAGGTTTTTAAGCTCCTTCAAGGTATGCACCCTAATAAAAATAATGCGCTAACTATAATAAATTTTACTTTTTGGAAATCAAAAGAATATTGGATATAGTGGGAATAGTGATGCGAAAAGTATCGAAACCACGGACATAAGCTTAAGCAATATATCGAGTGAAGGCCCAACGGTGTCTTTAAGAGGGTCTCCGACTGTGTCACCTATTACTGATGACACATGTGCTTCAGAACCTTTTCCACCATGATGGCCTTCTTCAATGTACTTCTTAGCATTGTCAAGAGCACCGCCGGTGTTTGCACAATAGACAGCAAGCTGCATGCATGACAATAAGCCACCTATAAGAAAACCTGCTAATGCATACCTACCAAGAACAAAACCAATTACAAAAGGCATCACGAGCGCAATTAGCGCTGGCAAAAGTAGCTTTTTTAAGGCACTTTCAGATGTAATTGCTATGCACTTTTTATAATCAGCAATCTCTTTGCCTTCCAGTATCCCTGGCTTCTCTTTAAACTGGCGTTTTATTTCTTCTACAAGTTTGTTTGCAGTGTCGCTAACTGCCTGTATAAGGACTGCGGAAAAAACATAAGGCACCATTGCGCCGATAAAAAGCGCAGCAATTACAGAAGCACCTATGTTTATCTTTGAGCTTAGGATTGACACCTCAGGTATAACAACTTCTTGGGCAGAACCAATAGCGGACCATAGGTAAGCAGCTATAAGAGCAAGTGCTGCAAATGCAGCAGAGCCAATTGCAAAACCCTTTCCAACCGCTGCTGTTGTATTGCCAATTGCGTCAAGTTTATCTGTTATTTTTCTAACTTTTGGCGGCAGCTCTGCGCCTTGGGCAATTCCGCCTGCATTGTCAGCAATAGGCCCATAAGTGTCAATGCTAACATTCATGGCAACAAAAGAAAGCATTCCTAAAGCACCGTAAGCAACACCAAGCAACCCAGCTAACTGGTAGGTTACTATTATTGCCACAGCAACAACAATGCCTGGTATTAGTGTTGACATCTTCCCCAAAGCCATTCCTGCGGTGATACCAATACCTGCACCAGAGGCAATTTCATCAGCAAGCTTTTTTACTGGGGTGAATTTATTTGAAGTATAATATTCAGCAACATAGCCAATTATAAGGCCTGTTACCGCACCTATTATAACTGAAACAAAAAGGTTTTGGTTCATTGGCATGTAAAAATTAATGATGTAAACAAAAGCCATGGTTAAAATCGCGCTTATCCAAAGGCCATGCATGAGCAGCTTCTCAGGATCTGCCTTTTTAATTGGAAGGCGCATATATAGGACTGCTATTATTGTAGCAACAATGCCTGAAGCACATATCAAAAGTGGGAACATCAAAAGGTTCCAATATGCGCTAGAAGCATCCGAGACACCAATTTTTGAGAAAAGCCCTGAAATATCTGCGTTACCTCTGCCAACATACATATAGAGCGATATAACAATAACAGAAATTATGGCTCCAACAAATGACTCAAGAAGGTCTGCACCTAGGCCGCCGACATCGCCGACATTATCACCAACATTATCGGCAATTGTGGCTGGATTTCTAGGGTCATCTTCAGGCAGGTGCTTTTCTGCTTTACCAACCAAGTCAGCAGCCATATCAGCTGCCTTCGTGTAAATGCCGCCACCTACACGATCTATGAGCGCAACAAAGGATGCCCCCATCGAATAAGCACTCACTATAAGGGCTGCCTTTATGAAGTTTACATTTCGCCCGAGAATGTCGCTCAAAAAAGGAACTGGTTTTGACTCAATGTAAAGCACCTCTGGATTAAACTCGTGCGAAAAAACAAATATGAGGATGACAAGGCCTATTAAAGCGAGGCATGCTACTGCAAGGCCCATAACGCTGCCGCCTGAAATTGCTATCTTAAATGCTTTCAGTTCATCCTTTTGCGCAGCATTAGTTACTTTCGCATTTGCAATTGTTGCTGTGTTCATTCCTATGAAGCCAGCTGCCATTGAAAGTGAAGCTCCTAGCAGAAATGCAAAAGCAACCTCCCAGTAAAAAAGGATCCAAAGTAGAGCAGCAATACAGAGCGATATTATGCCAAAAACCTTTGCCTCTTTAAACATAAATGTCCATGCGCCCTCTCTAATGTACTTTTGGATCTCCTGCATGCGCTCATTTCCAGAGCTTTGCTTTGAGACATGCGCATGATTCAAGTAGCTTATCAGCATGCCTATAAAAGCGGCTAAGAAAGGTACTAACAACAGCAGGAGCATAAAATCACCTGATAGCAAAAATCAAATGATATATTGTATAAGCAAGAAGTATTTAATCCTTTTCTTTAATATTTTCATTGTGCGAGAGACAGACAATGAAATTTTAAAAAAGGCGAAGATTATTGAGGAAAATGCCCTATATTACGGCTTTGACAGGTTGCAGATAACAGAAGCGGCTGGCAAAGCAATTGCTGAACAATTTGGAAGGGATTTTGGTTCCGGCAGAAGCGTAGCAATATTATGTGGTATTGGTAGAAAAGGCTCTTTTGGCCTTTCAGTGGCGCGTCATATTGCAGCTAGCAACAACACTAAACTTTACATTTTTGGGAATGTTGAGCACTGCCGAAGGCCTGATTTTATACATAATCTGAAAATTATCTCGAACTCTTTTCTTCCTGTAAATTATTGCCGGGACTCTGCACAGGTTCCAAAGAAGATTGACGCTGAAGTAATAATAGAGTGCTTAGACGAAGAAGAAGGTGGGAGCTCGCAAATAATAAATTCTGCAATAAAAGCAATTAATGCAAAAGCGCGAAAGGTAAGTATTGAGTATCCTTGTAATGGCGTAAAAACAGAGAGGACATACTCCTTTATATTTAAGAAAAGTGAGAATGCTGTTGTTCTTGACATTGGAATCCCAAAAGAATTTTTATTTTTCACAGGGCCTGCAAATGTAAAATACCTTTCACAGAGAACCAAAGCAAGTAAGAAGGGCGACAATGGCATTATTCTTGTAATTGCTGGATCAAAGCAATATCATGGTGCTGCAGTTTATGCTGGCAAAGCAGCCTCAATGTTCTCAGACCTTGTTTTTTTGCTGAGTGAGCGCGAAAACATACCTGTGCTTAAAAAGGCCTCACCTGAGCTAATAGTGGGTGAGATTAATAGGAAAAATATCAATGGATTTTGCAAAAGAGCTGATGTTGTGCTATTAGGCCCTGGCCTAAGTGATTCGAAAAAAAACAAAAGGTTGGTTGATTTCCTTTTTAGTAGCCAAAACGGCAAAAAATTTGTCATGGACGCTAGTGGCTTCGATTTACTGAACAAAAAGTACTTGAACGAAAGGTTCTTGCTCACGCCGCATAGAGGAGAATTCAAAAGATTTTTCGGATGCGAAGCATCACCAAAAAATGTACTGGAAATGGCTAAAAAGTACAAATGCAATATTCTGCTCAAAGGGCCTATCGACTACATTAGCGATGGCAAGGCAATTTATTGTAACTTTAGTGGTAATGCACTTATGACCGCAGGCGGCACCGGGGATGTGCTTGCAGGCGTCTGTGCTGCATTTGCAGCAACAAACCCATTGCTTGATTCAGCGCTTGCTGCAGCATTTTTGGTAGGCCTAGCTGGTGACTTAATAGCAAAAAAAAGCTCAGGCCTTAATGCAACAAAATTGATTGAAAAGCTTCCAGAAGCAAAAAAGATATGCGAAGTATGGCTCTAAAAAGGCGCCACTGAAAAAAGTTACTATTGCAAAGATATAGCGCCTTTAAAGTTTATTTTGTAAACCAAATACTAATTTAATGATTTTATGGGAAGTATAGATTAGTGTTGGGAGTGAGGGGGTAAGTCATACCGCCGAGCGGATCCCTGGCTTACCCTTCATACACCTCACGCCTTATTGTTTCTATTTTAAACATTTTAAAGATAATTTAAGGCCTAAAAAAAACAGATTTTTATACTTCAGCTATTTCCATTATCTTTCAGCAGCGCTTGCCAGCATAAACCTCAATTCTTGGAACATTGTCGCCAGCTTTGAGTTCTATGCAGCCATTTGGGTTTGCCTTGTATTTTGAAATTACAAGCGTAACAAAAGAGTTTACTGACTTGAGCCATTCTTCATTTATGCGGTATGCACGCCCTTCTTTAAGGAGAACATTGTTGCTTTCAAGTTCCCTGACCTGCTTAAAAACCGCTTGATAGGAGCAATCAATGCCATAGCCGCGTATTATTCGCTTATATATTTGAGCAACTGAAAGAGGCCATTCCATGCAAAGAATAAGCACAATGGCATTTTTGAGGCTTAATCCATTCTTTGAGTTTGATGAAATAAGGTCAGCGATCATAATAAAGAATAGGGAAGATAAAATTTAAAAACACAACTTTTTTTAGTTATTAAGTTAAAGCTTGATTTTATGGGGGGTTTGCAAAAAGGGCATAAAAATTAAAACATTAAAGGGTTTAAATAATAGGATGCCGGGATGGCAGAGCGGTCCAATGCGCCAGCCTTGAGTTTTTTACAAGAAAGCTGGTGTGCGAAAGCACTCGTGGGTTCAAATCCCACTCCCGGCGATTTGAATTGAAAAAGCTTCTACTTTTTATTGTCCTTTTTTGCAAGAGATAAAACAAGCGCCAATACTGCCAAGGCTAAAAGCACACTATTATCCGAAGCAACAATTGGGGGGTAAGACCTTGCTATATAGATATAATCGCTAGCAGAGCAATTCACGCAGCTTGTTGGCGCGTTGAGAACTTCTGCCTCAATGACATAGAACCCTGGCTCTTGGAAATTGTAGTCAACCAAGTGATATGAGCCATCGCATCTAGGCGAATTAGTGTCGTATAGAATGTTACCATCAAGTTTAACCTTGATATTCAGCTGCGAACCATTTATACTTCCAGTGCAAATGGCCTTTACTTCTGTTTTACCGCCAAGATTGACATCTTTTGCATCAAAGTCATACATAACCTCAATTTCATAAGTAGAAATACGCACCGGGTCACTCCACTCAGACCACTCATCATCTGAGTCCATTACTTTACATCGAGCATCAAACTGAGCACCACCGTAATTATAGTCATAATTTATTGAAGAGTTATTGCTATTACAGTCTGTGATCTGTGTATCGTCACCTGTATCCCACATATAGTCACCTGTATCCCACATATAGCAAAAGATGGGGTCTCCATCAGGGTCTATATTTTCAAGGTTTCTTATTGAAAACAAAACAGTTAGTGGCGCCAAACCGCTTGTTGGGTTAGCAAAAAGCACTGGCTTTGAAGGTGCCCTATTTGCGATGGGTACATCGACGCTTCCTAAGGCTGTATCACCATCGTTATCTGTAACTGTAAGTGTTACATGAAATGTATTTTTGCTGCTATAAGCGTGATTTACTGTTGAACAATCAGGACAGCTCTTTTTAGTGCCATCTCCAAAGTCCCACTCGTAGTTTACAATATATCCGTCCGGATCGCTAGCTGATCCAGTAAAGGTAGCAATTTGGTTCATGTATGGGCTGGGTGGATTAACATCAATAGCTACATTTTCAGGTGGTTTATTTGGATTTGTCGTAACAGTTATTTCATCCCAGCTACTTTGTCCTGCTTTGTCATAAACAGTAAGACGCACTGTGTAAGTTTTGTTTTTTTCAGTATAAACGCAGCTAACTTGTGCATCTTTAGTGTAAGTAGTGAAGTTTTGCCCATTTCCACAATTCCAGTCAAATTTGTTCATGTCAGCGTCACCGTCAGGATCTGTTGAGCTCGAAGCGTCCATAATGACGCTTAAATTTACATCACCTGTTGTAGGGCTCAGGGCCCTAATTCGTGCAGTGGGCGGCTGGTTCATTATTACCTTCAGCCAAGCATCATCGTACAGGTTTTGGTCATCTTTCTTGTAGAGCTGATACTTAAAAAAGACCTCCCTTTCAGAATGTGTTTGGGGCGTCTGGAGGATTATGCTAAAGGTTGTTGTACCACCATCTCTTGCAACATTCTTAATCTCAAAGTTTGAGCCAATGTTATCCCAGTTTGGGCCTTCCTGCCTTGAAACAACAAAATCATCTTGGCCCATAATATATTTGATTGCTTCCACTATCTTAGCAGGAATCTGGTTTGCCCTAGTGTAATCATAATAGGCTCCTTTCTTCGAAACATTAAGCACTTTATCCATATCTGCCTTTACTTCTGTTGGCATTGCAGTACCAACTATTCCGAAAAAGTAGGCATTTTCGCTAAGAAGTTTGTTGCCTGCCTCGGTGCATCTATAGCCAATACCTTCCCCATTGCACTGGTCGGCTGGCTCATCAGTTATAACCAAAACAGCTTTTACTACGTCTGGCTGGTTTCTCCAGCCGAAATCAGAATCATTCAATACATTTTCCGTGAGTGCACACCAGGGTTCAGTACCACACCCAGCATTTACTTGCCCAAGCCGGTTTTTAATGTTTTGCCCATCAGAACTAAGATGTATTGCACCAATGTCATCGTAAGAACCACAATAATGCGGTTTTTGAACAAAACCGGTTGTTGATCCTGACC
>JAWALG010000019.1:0-20462 GCA_038886995.1 Candidatus Iainarchaeum sp. | reverse complement strand
TGGGTTCGAATCCCAGCAGCCTCATTTGTTGATTTTTTAGATTTTATTTGCTTTTTTCTAAATTTTTCTCAAAAAAAAAACGAAAAATAAAATAAAGCAAAAGCTTAAATAAAAGTTATTTCATATAAGTAACATAATTTTAGATAAAAGCACTGATGAGTGTGGGGTGATAAAAAGTGGTTTATTGTAGAAAAGTGCTTTTGCCTTTTTTTGGGGCTCTTTTTTTAGGTCTTTTGATTTCTTCAGTTATGGCCCAAAGCTCTGGAAGTGAAGCAGTTGATATAAGGCATATCCACATAAGTGCAAAAGGAATCCTTGTAAACTCTGATGACTCAATGGATATACACTCCAGCAAACTAATATCTGCAACATTTAAACCAAAAGGACCTGAGCCGCTTAATTCGGACAAAGGTTTAGACAGGGGCATAATAACATTTGACAAAACAAAGTACACAATAAAAGACGTTGTAGCAACAAGTACAACTTTTTCAGCAAACATTTACGACAAAAACCTACTAATAGGTAGTATTTCACTCTCATTTGTTGACACACCTGATGTCATTGTATGGGCTGGAAAAGCAAAGATAAAAGATGTAACATATTACGCATACTACTTGCAGTACAGTATGGTTTTCATACCATTTAAGCAGATTGAAAATGTGAAGGAGTACTGCAAAGAAAACCCTGATGCAGTTGGTTGCAATAGAGTAAGAAACTGTGAACAGAACCCTAGCAGCGATGATTGCCTGCCACTCTGGAAGGAGTATTGCATCAAGAATGTACAGGATGTAAGGTGCAAACAGTACCTGAAAAAGCTTTGTGAAGAAAATCCTTCTTTGGAGTTTTGCGCTGTGCAGGTTGATTCAAAAGAAGCGGTCTTTGTGACAGCAAGAATACAAGAACAAGGCACATCAGCTCCAGAACGTGTCCAGGCGTGTATAAAATGCAAGGAAGAATGCAGGCAGAAATGTGTTCCTGGTTTGTCGAGTACAGAAATAAGTGTGCCTGTTGAGGCAGGGAAATGCCTTGAAGAATGTGTTAAAAACTGCCCGCCTTGTTATGTTGTGAATACAGTAAGCTCGACAGAAGCAGTTAAGCAAACAGTAGAAGATGACTTCTGTGGTAGGTGCCATGAGCGTTGCATGGGCATAAAGAAAATATGCGCAGAACCATACAAGTGCATGAGTCCAGAAGATGCGAAGAAAAACGCATGCGGAATAATTGGCTTTTCACAGACATACGACTGCCCAAGCGACTTAGCTTGTGTAAAATGCCCAATGACTCAAAGACAATGCAAGAGCGCACCTCCTTTAGACCCCAACTTTTGCGCTAACGGCAAGGTTACGCCAAAGTACGATGAAAATGGCTGCATTGTCGGTTATGACTGCATTACACCACAGCATTGTAACTGCGTAGCAGTATATGACCCTGTTTGTGGAAGTGATGGCAAGACATATGGCAACAGCTGCGAAGCTGAGTGCGCTGGCGTAAAAGTAATGTACAAGGGAAAGTGCGGTGAGCCAAGCAAAAAGTGTTCTTACCCCTACAAATGCATGACAAAAGAGGAGATTGAGATAAACGGCTGTGCCATAGTTTCAGATTATGAGTGCCCAAATGTAAGAATATGCAGGGACTCAACAAGTGATGGCGGCTGTTACGAGCAAAGATATTACTGTGCAAAATGTCCGCAGACCACCCCTGTGACCTCTCCAGTGCAAACTCAAACCCCAATCAAAACCCCAACAGCAATCCCAATACCCATACCAACACAAACCACAACACAACCAGAGTGCCAGTACCTCTACTGGTTTGATAACCAGAACAGGACATGTGGCTATAAGCAATTCTGCGGCCTTTACATGTACGAAGGACTAAGGACCTTTAAAACATTAAAAGAATGTGAACAAGCGCTATGTTCGCCATATCAATGTGTTGCAAAGAGTGTTGCAGAGAGGAATCAATGCACGCTGAAAGGCGAAGTGCCGTGCGGCTATGCCAATGACAAAGAACCAAAATACTGCTATAGCTGTGGCTATGTCATACAAGGGTGATAAAATTGGACGTAACGCAAAACAAGAAAATCTTGATTGCAGTAGCAGTCGTAGTCATTGTGGCAGTAATTGCAGTCGTGGCAATTTCAATGACCGGCCAGAGCAGCGGTGGTGGAGAAAATACAGAGCCAATCGAAACAGCTAGCAGTGGTGGTGGCACGGGCTCTGGCAGTGGCAGCAAACCAATACCTACTGGCTGCTATTGTGTGCAGGTTTACCAGCCAGTTTGCGGCACTGACGGAAAGACATATAGCAACGCATGTGTAGCGGGGTGTGCTGGTGTCAAGGTTGCATACGAGGGCGCTTGCGGTGCAAAGAATACAGAGAAAGCAATGGATGAAGAGCTTGAAAAGATGCTTGAAGAACTTGATAAAAACGAAGTAGAAGAGTTGCCATTGCCACCAGAATAAAAGCCATTTTTCTTTTTTTCTCTTTTCTTATCTTTTTTCTAAACAGCAATGCTTTAAAAAACTTGCAACTTATTAAGCATAAGTGGTTAGGTGCGGGGGGAAAAGCTGCTTAAAGAGGCCTCTTCAAGGGCTGCTAACGAATTTTACACGCCAATACCGAAGGGTTATAAAAAAGGAATTACCAAGTATCTTATAATCACTGGTTCTGTAATAAGCGGCGTTGGCAAAGGGATGATAACAAGCTCTTTATGCAAGCTTTTTCAGAACCGCGGCATGAATGTGGAGCCACTAAAGCTTGAGGCATACTTAAACGTAGACGCTGGAACATTGAACCCTTACAGACATGGGGAAGTTTTTGTTTTGCAAGATGGAACCGAAACAGATATGGACCTTGGCTCTTACGAAAGGTTCTTGGATAAGGATCTCTCAAGAGAAAATTTCATAACTAGTGGCCTTGTTTACAAAACAATAATTGAAAAGGAAAGGCGTGGGGAATACCTCGGCAGGGATGTCCAATTTATACCACACGTCACTGGCGAGATAAAAAGCTTTGTTAGGACACTTGCAGCAAACAAAAAGCCAGATATTATCATAATTGAAATAGGCGGAACTGTTGGCGACTATGAAAACATGTTTGCTATAGAAGCCATGCGTGAGCTGATGTATGAGGAAGGCAAGCAGAATGTTTGCTTCTTGAACGTTACATATATAATAGAACCACAAACATTAGGTGAGCAGAAAAGCAAAGCAGCACAGCTGGGAATAAGGGGGCTTCTTTCATTAGGAATACAGCCAGACCTAATAATATGCAGGTCCCACAGGCCTTTATCCCAAAGCATAGCTGAAAAGATAAGCATAAACAGCAATGTGCCTCTTGATAGAGTCATAGGACTTGAAGATATAAAAAAGATATATGAGCTGCCACTCTTGCTAAGGAAAAGAGGCGCGGACAGCAAAATTTTGGAGTCCCTTGGCATAGAAAAGAAATTTAGGCCAAAAGACAAGGCATTGGAAGAATGGACTCTAAAAAATACGCCACCGAAAAGCGCACCTATTACGAAAGTGGCAATTGTGGGCAAATATGTCAATGTAAAGGATGCCTACATAAGCATACTTAAAGCCCTTGAACATTGTGAAGGCCCCCTAAAGACAAAGATTTCTGTGAACTTTATTGATGCAATAGCACTTGAAAATGGCACTACAAAGATTTCAACGCTGAAAAGCTTTTCTGGAATAATTGTTCCTGGCGGCTTTGGAAAAAGAGGTGTTGAAGGAAAAATAATGGCTGCCCAATACTGCTTGGAGAACAAAAAGCCATACTTAGGCCTATGCCTCGGCTTTCAGGTTGCAGCAATTGCTTTCGCAAGAAGTTTTTGCGGGCTTAAAGGTGCAAATAGCACTGAGTTTGAACCAAAGTGTAAGCACCCAGTAATAACACTGCTTCCTGACCAAAAAGATGTTAGTGGTTTTGGCGCATCTATGCGTTTAGGTGCACAGGGTGTGGAGATTATAAAAGGGACATTTGCATACGAAATACATGGGAGAACTACCCTGATAAGGAGACGCTTCAGGCACAGGTATGAGTTAAATCCTGAGTATATCGGCAAGCTTGCTGATAAAGGGTTGGTTTTTTCCGGCAAAGATCCAAAAAGGCCTTTGATGCAATTGCTTGAGCTTCCAAAGCATCCTTTTTTCATGGCATCGCAATATCACCCAGAGTTTACCTCTAGGCCTTTGAAGCCGGATCCTTTATTTTTACATTTCGTAAAAAAAGCAATGGTGTGTAGATGCTAAGCCAAATGAGGAAAAAAACAAAGCCATTTACGTATGTGCTTGCGAAGCCGTTCGCAATGCTCAACTTGCACCCAAATATTGTTTCCTTTCTTGCTATACCATTGATTTTAATTGCAGCATATTTCATATACGCAAAGAGCTATCTTGTTGCATTAATTTTTGTACTTTTTGCAACAATGATGGACTTCATAGATGGTGCTGTTGCTGAACTCACAAAAAAGCAGAGCCATTTTGGCAACTACTTTGAAACAATGATCGACAAGTATGTTGACTTTATTCTAATAGCTTCTTTTTCTTTCCATTATCCTGTGCTCAGTGCAATTGCTATTGGCCTTTCAATGATTTCGAGCTATGCAAAGCCAAGGGCTGCGCTAGTGATAATTGCAGACAACAGGGACTGGCCAGCGATAGGGGAACATGCAGACAAGCTAATTATTGTAATGTTTTTCATGCTATTGGCATCTTTTTCGCCCAAAATTTTTGGCACAGACACCATTGAAATTATGCTCTGGCTACTGATAATTGTAACCTTTATTGGCGGGATACAGAGGATAATCTATGCAAAAAAGCTCATAGAAGAAGCCGAAAGAAAAGGTAAAATACTACCGTACCTGAAAAAAGGTGCTGGCCACGATGCTGTTGAGTAGACAACCTAAACTTAGAAAAGAATTAGCCATAGCGAGCATATTTATTTTTGCCTTTATCATACGCATTTATGATCTTTCTAATGTGCCAAAAGGTCTTTACTTAGACGAAGCTAGCAATGGCTATAACTCTTACAAGATACTGACAACAGGTAGAGATGAGTGGGGCATTAAAGCACCTTTGTATTTCAAAGCTTTTGGCGAATATAAGAACCCTGTTTTCATATATGGTTCAGTGCCTTTTATTGCGCTTTTCGGCTTAAGTGTATTTTCTGTGCGCTTTGTTTCAGCATTTTTTGGAACGCTTGCAGTGATAGCAACATTTCTCCTTGTCAGGAAAATGTTTGGATCAAAAGAAGCAATCGTAGCATCCTTACTGCTTGCGGTTTCTCCTTGGCATTTTGTGTTTAGCAGAATTGCTTTTGAGGCAATAACACTGCCAACGTTCTTTTTGCTTGGGCTTTTTTTTCTACTTAAAGCGAATGAAAAAAAGATCTTTCTGGTTCTTTCTGCTGCTTGCTTTGCTCTCGCGGTTTACTCTTACAAGATTGCTTACGCATTCGTTCCTTTTTTCCTTCTTGGCTTTTTTTTAATTTACAGGAAAAAATTTTCTTTGGAAAAAGTCGCCATATTTGTTTTATTTTTGTTGCTCTTCCTTTTGCCGCTTTTCAGTGAATTTGCATTCAACGAAGAGCACCGCAATGCCACAAACCAAAAGAACATGCAGTTGTCGATATTCAACCAAAATTTCACAAAAGAAAAAGAATCGAAAGGCGTTTCGAGAGAGCAAGCAATTATTGAACTTTACCTTGAAAACTATGCAAGCTATTTTTCATTGGATTTCTTGTTTATAAAAGGCGACCGACTGCCAAGGCACAGCGTACCTGAAAAAGGGCAGCTTTATTTCTTTTACATACCACTGCTTGCAATTGGGGCAATAATATGCATATTTAGTGGAACTGAAGCACACAAATTAGTCCTCTTTTGGCTCTTTTCTTGGCCTGTTGTTGCTGCTTTTAGCGCAGATTACTCGCCACATGCATTGAGATCAATAAACGCAATACCTGTTTTTGAGATTGCCTGCGCATTAACAATTGCGTCAGTCATAGATGATGCAAAAAAATCGCACTCTGAAAAGTTAAAGGTATTTGTGCTTTTAGCAGTCATCACTGCATTTGCTATTGCAGAGGTAACTTTTTTTATGCTGAACTACTTTACCGAATATCCACAAAAATCAGCCCCTTATTTCAATTGTGGTTATGAACAGGCATTTAAGTTTACTGAGGTAGAAAAGCCAAAATATGAAAAGGTTTACATAGCAAGGGAGGTCTTTAATTATAATGCACATATACTCGCCCTATTTTTCCTGCGCCTCGACTCTGAAAAGTTCCACTTTGAAGGCAACCTCGGCAATACCTACGAAATGCTCCCAGATACAGAAAAGAAAACCCCATCACTTGCTATTTTTCATTATCCGGCAAAAGAAGGCAAACCAATCAAGACAACAATGTGTTCTGGCAGCCCGGTTCTGGAAATAAGCGAAATTAGATGATAAAATGCAAATAAGCTTTTAAGGGCACTTTTTTATTTCTTTATTATATAAATTAATAACTATGATAAGCTACTCTGAATTCCAAAAAGTTGAGCTAAAGGTAGCAAAGATTACAGCTGTAGAAGACATACCAGGCAAAGACAAGCTCTACAAGCTTGCAATTGACCTCGGTTCAGAAAAAAGGACTATAGTGGCAGGCATTAAAGAGTTCTACAAGAAAGAAGAACTTAAGGACAAAAATGTAGTGGTTGTTACAAACCTCGAGCCGAGAGCTATTGCAGGCATAAGCAGCCAAGGTATGCTACTTGCCGCAAAAAATACGCAAGGCGGCTATTCTCTTGTTGAGATTAGCGAAAAAGTAGCTCCTGGCACTAAAGTAGAGTAAGCAACAATTTCTAAAAATTGTCAAAGCATAGAAGCTATAACGCCTAGTGAGACAAAAGTAGCGATGCTTGAAGCCAAGTTCACAGCTGCTGTGACTACAAGTATATGTGTGAACCTATTTCTATTTAATTCCCTAATTGATTCAATTTTCTGCATGTTTTCCAGGTCTTCGACTAATGGAGGTCTGACCTTTGCTTCTACCGCTCCGGCAAACCAGCCAGACGCTAATGCCGGGTGCAATGTTGTAAATGGCGCAGCAAAGAATGCCGCTAAGACACTCTTCCAGTGCGCTTTAACGATTAAGGCGCCCAAAGCAGAAAGAGAGCTATTTATAATAAACCAAACAATAAACGCATTCAGGACAAACTGAGGCCCTTTAGAATAAAAACCCAGGGCAAGTAACACAAGAAAGATGCCAAGCATTAGAAGTCCTATCAGTGGCCTGTATTTCCTTTTTTTTGGAACTTTTCTTAGAGCGCGCAAATCAATCTCTTTGCCAAGATTTTCGGCTATGCCTTTCAAATGGCCCGCGCCAACAACAGCAACAATCTTTTTTGCCTTTATTGCTAAAATTGAGGCCGCAATGTATTGGTCACGCTCATCAACAATAACTCTCTTTATTGAAGGAAACTGTTTTGAAAGCTCTTTGATTACCACACTAAGCACATCATCTTTTTTAAGCTCTTCAACTTTCTCAGGCGTGAGTTTCTCTCCAAAGCCAAAAATATATAAGACAAGCTCAAACAAAAGGCGAACCTTCTCAAAGAAGCTCATGGCTGCGAATGTTCTCCTCATTGTGATCTCAATCTCGCGGTCTACAAAAGCAATAGGTATGTTGTGCTCTTGTGCAAGCTTTGCTGCTTCGAGCATTTCGCTGCCTGGCTTTATTCCAAGCTCGCGACCAATGCGCCTTTGCATGCCAGCAAGGATAAGGTTGAAAAGAAGAAGGTATGCCTTGCCTTGCTTAAGCACAGTAAGCACATCTGTCTTTTTCCATTTATGCTCTTCTGATAGTTGTGCAAAACGCACATGATCAAGCTCAAGTGCAACGCAATCTGGCTTCTCATTAGCTATGACCTCTTTTACCTCTTTTATGCTCTCATTGCTGACATGGGCTGTACCCACAAGTATTACTTTTTTGCCCTTCAAATCAACTTTTTTTATGGTCATTTTGAACACTACATAAGATGCAATTTTGCAAGCTTTGTATAAAGCTGCGCCCTAAGTGGGCCTTTTCTGCCAAAATACGTGCATTGCCCTTTCAAAATCTTTTTTCTTGCAGTTTCAAGTGTATCGGCATCAACGCATAGGTAAGCATTTCCGAGCTCACATCTGAAATGAGCATCTGTGCCAACTGTGAAAGCCAACTTATTTTTTTCGGCAAAGACCTTTGCCTTTTCATTTGCTGAGCCAAAGATACATCTGCTGTTAAATATTTCTACGGCATGCACTTCTTTCTTTATTTCTTCAAGCATTCTAAAGCCACGGAAAAAAGGCCTTCGCATGAAATCAAATGGATGTGAAACTGAGATAATTGCATCTTGCTCTCTTAGTGAATCTATAACCTCAAAAATTTCCCCAGGTTTTACATGTGAGTTCATAAATAGGCCTAAAAGCTCACCAACAAAAACACCATTGTTGTAGACCTTTATCTCTTCGCCCCGGATAAATTGCAGTGAATATTTTTTGGATAAAGCATAGGCCTCATCCCAAGGCCTGGTTGAGTTGTGCTCTGTGAGCGCTGGAACAATACCTTTCTTACTGCAAAAGTTGAATATTTCGTCAACGCTTAAGCTAGCATGGCCTGCAAGCTTGGTGTGTATGTGCGTATCTATTAGCAGAAAATCACCTTGTGATATCACCGATGATAAAATCCTCATTCATCTCTTTTATCTCGCTGACAGAAACTTCAAGCGTGCTGAGATCACTTACAGGCACATACAAAGAACCCTTCTCAGCTGCTTTTGAATCCAGGACAACGATAACTCCGTAAACAGATATTGGCGGTATAAAACCTTTTTTGTATCCAGTCACATTAAAAGATTCCTTAGCGTTTGCTTCCCTTAGCTTTGAACCTGGAAAAAGACCTGAAACTTTGTCAAAATCAATATGGTCTTTCCTCATGAAAACTGCGAGCGCTGGCTTAAGCGCAGGGTTGTCTCTAAGGTAAAGAACGCATTTTGCAGCATTTGGCCCAAGTATTGGTTTTTGTATTATCGTTGCTTTAAGCTTATTTACCTCTATAAAGTCCTCAAGCATAAAAGCCACACCCCATAAATTGCTATAATTTGTTATAATTTATATTGATATTGCTTTAAAAAAGATAATAAATAGCGCTATATTCTAAACCTTGGTCGTGCTCAGCTAAGGCTTATTGCTACAGTCCTGCTTGCTTCCTCAAATCATCAGCAAAATCTGTTTTTTCCCATGTGAATTCTGGCTCATTCCTGCCAAAGTGGCCATAGCAGGAGGTTTTTGAGTAAATAGGCCTCAGTAGGTCGAGGCGCTCTATAATGCTGCTCGGACTGAGGTCAAAGTTTTTCTCAATAATGTTTCTTAGCTTGCTTTCAGGAATTTTGCATGTGCCAAAAGTATCTACAAAAAGTGCAGTTGGCTCATGTGATCCAATGGCATAGGCAACTTGTATTTCACATTTGTCAGCAATTCCCGAAGCCACGACATTCTTAGCAATATATCTTGCCATGTAAGCTGCACTCCTGTCAACTTTAGTAGGATCTTTTCCAGAGAAAGCACCGCCGCCGTGCTTACTCATTCCACCATAGGTGTCAGCAATTATCTTCCTGCCAGTGCAGCCAACATCCGCTACCGGGCCACCAATCACAAACCTTCCAGTGTTGTTTATGTAATAGGCTGTTTTTTTGTCAATGTAGTCACCGCAAACAGGCTCTATAACTTCTCGCTTTATATCCTCGCGCAATTTTGGCAGTGTTACATCAGGGTCATGCTGCGCTGCAATTACAACTGAGTCAATGCGCTTAACAGAAGAGCCATCAAACTCAACTGTGACTTGTGTTTTGCCATCAGGCCTAAGATAGCTGAGTTTCCCTTTTTTTCTGATATCGGCAAGCTTCATTGCAAGCTTGTGGGCAAACATTATTGCTGCTGGCATAAGTTCCTCTGTCTCAGCAGTTGCGTAGCCACACATCATTCCTTGGTCTCCTGCGCCGAAGCCCTTGCCTTTCTTTGCGTTTACGCCAATGGCAATGTCAGGGCTTTGCTCGTGGATGCTTGATAAAACACCAACTGTTTTGTACTGGAAGCCGTATTCGACCTTAGTGTAGCCAACCCTCTCAAGAACATTGCGGGCTATCTTCCCAACATCATATTTTGCATTTGTTGTTATTTCACCGCTCACAATTATAAAGCCCATGCCAGCCATGGTTTCGCATGCAACCCTGGAATACTTGTCTTGAGCAATTATTTCATCAAGAACCGCATCAGATATTTGGTCACAGACCTTGTCTGGATGGCCTTCTGTCATTGATTCGGAAGTAAAAAGATAATGGCCATTCGGCATATAGTCACCTCTAAGATGCTAAAAAATTAATTAAAAACAACTTATTAACGTATATTTCTAGATATTCTTTTTTTAGATATTATTTTAATAACATACCAATAACTATTAACTTGTAACTAAATCACTTCAGATTATTAAACCGAAAGGTTTATATATTTCACCAACACATATATTAATGTGAAATAGTTAATTTTAGAGGGGGCATTATGGGGGTAAAGATTTTAGCATCAGCAATAATGGTTTTGTTTCTTTTAGGTAATGCATTCTCACAGATATCTGGGCCTGAAAACATTTTTATAGATGAGCCGATTAGGACAGTGACATATGAGGTCTCTAATTCTTCCAATGAAGCAAAGGATTTCCAGGCAAAGGTTTACTGCCCTGCAGAAGTAAGGTGTGAGATAACAAACATGCCTTCATCAATCGCAGCTGGGCAAAAGGCATATCTTACAGTTTCTTTTATGCCTACTGATGCAGCCATTAGGAATAACTACGCAGTTACTATTGCTGCTACTATTGGTAATGAATTGATTAACAAAGAAGTTAAAGTGGCGGTTGGTTTCCCAAAAGCACCAGCGCAAGTGCCTGGTGAAGAACAAAAGCAAAGCGAAGGAAATGTAAGTGCACCGATGGTTGTCCATGAAGCAACCATGATGAACATACTTTTGGCATTAATTGCGCTGCTTCTTTTTGCAATTTTCATTCTCAAATTGACGGGGGGTAAAAAATGAATTATTTAAATCTAAAGCTTGTACTCGGAGTAGCATTAATAATAATATCCCTCAACAAAGCAATGGCTGGTTTGGTTGTTGAACCTACAGCACAAAGCCAAGGAAGTTACTATTATGGGGGGTATTACACTTACGGATATGGCTATTATAGTAGCGCAAATGCATACAAGAAGTGCATAGGCAACACAATATATATTGAGAGAACTACCTCCCAAGGCACAACCTTGACTCCATTATATAGTTGTGCAACAAATGAGCAGTGCATCGATGGCGACTGCATGAAAAAGCCGACAAGAATAAATATTGGTTCATGGGAATTCAGCTTTGGGCCTTGGTGTTCTGAAAAATATGTGAGCCAGTACTGCATCGGAGATGAAGTTTGGGGTTTGTATAGAAATTCAAAATGCGTCACCTCACCACAATTCATACAAAAATGCCAATATGGTTGTAGCAATGGCACATGCAACTCTGCAAAAGTGCCAGTTTACTATTATCAGTATTACTCTTATCAGCCACAGCAAGCACAAGTGACCACAACACAGACGCAGTACGCGCCAACAACATACACTTATACTTATTCATATGGAAGCGGCAGGCCTTCTACGCAACAAGGTTGCTCAACTGGCTATGTTTGTGTAGATGCGTCTTATAAAGCATATAGAAGCAATAATTGTGAGATAATTTCAAGCACATACACTTACTGCCAATACGGCTGCAAAGATGGCGCATGCCAGCAGCCAAGATACACTACAACTTCAATAAAGTATTACAGGGACTGTGATAATGACGGCGATTGTCCGCCAGGTTATTATTGTAAACACACATTCGCTTATGATAGGTGTATACCAATATGGGGAGATCCATAAAAAAGGAGGAATTAAACTAAGGGTGGTTTTATGAATAAGAGAATTGTAAACAAATCAGGAATCTTGTTTTTGCTTGTTATATTTGCTGGGCTTGCTTACGCATGCACATACGCATGTACAACATGCCCAAATACGCCTCCAAGCAAACCTAATGTATACATAACACCATCTAACCCAACTACAAATGATGATCTTTACTGCTATGCCAATAGCTATGACCCTGAATGCGACACACTAACATACCATTACAGATGGTATAGGGACGGAGTGCTCTACACAACACAATCAACTACCTCAAATTATTCATCCATATCCAAAAACAGTACAAACTATTCAGAAACATGGAGGTGTGTTGTTAAGGCATTTGATGGTAGGGACTACAGCGAGGAAAATAGTGATAGCGTAACAATTCAGGGAGAACCTTGCATAGATTTTGAGATAACTACAGGCACGGATAGCGTAACAATGAAAAGAAATGATACTAAAACATTGAGTTTTTGGCTAAGAAACAAGGGAAACTACTCAATTTGCATAAATTTAAGGACTAGCAATAGTAGCTCTTATATTGAGTCATGGGCTTCAAGGGAAAGTGTATGCCTAAATGCATATGAATCAAAGCAACTGTCACTCACAATAAAAACAAACAATGCCTCGGTTGGATATTACAGCGTCAAGATCAGGGGCGAGGGCTGTTATACAAGAGAAAAAGAAATAACTGTTAAAGTTGAAGAACCATGCCAACCACCTCAGTGCTGTCCGTATCCGCCGTGCTATACTCCAACACCAGTGCCAACATGTGGAACATACTATTATCCTTGCTATACTCCAACCCCAACACCAAGCTGCCAACCATACTGCGGGCAGCCAATTGAGATAGTGCCTATAAGGACTTCTGTGTGCCAAGAATCTAAAGGCACAATAAGCGTTCTGGTAAAGAACCTTACAAACAACGAGCTGGTGGTAAGGTTAGAGTCAAGCTCTGTTGGCTTTTCAAGCAGCTTTGAGCAGAGCGCAGTGGTTTTGAGCGCTAACCAAGAGAAATATGTAAACCTAAATGTTTACATGCAATGCCAGAGTGGTGAACAATATGTCACCATATACGGCAAGGTTGATGGCTACACGCTGCAGCGCAGGGCAAACTTTACAGTTATAAGTTGCCCGAAGCCAGAAACTAGGAACTTCTCCATAGAAGTTCCAGTAGCATGCACATCAATGCAGAAGATGCAAAATGCCAATATTGCCTTCACAGTCAAAAACCTAAGTAGATACTCACAGACAGTAAACCTTCAGGCAGTTTCTTCAATAGTTAGCGAAGTTGACCAAACAAGCGTAACTCTAGGGCCTTATGAGAGCAAAACTGTATATGTGAGAGCTTACGCTAGAGAGACTGACAAGCCAGGCAAACAATACATAACATTATATGGATGGCAGGATAGCTATAAAGAAAAGAAGGAATTGTGTGTGGAAGTGCAGCAGATGCACAAAACACTTGTATCTCTTGTAAATAACGATATCAAGATACCGCAGTGCAGTTATGGTGTCTTTACCATGACCGTGCATAACGCTGGAGACACCGTGCAAAACTACAAAATAAGCACAAATAACCCCACAAAAGCAACAATTAAGTTTTCTGAAAGCTCATTCTCGCTTTACCCGGGCGAAGCAAAAGAGGTTTTCATAACAGTTAATGTGCCAGTAGACATGCCATTAGCAAAGTACAGCACAGACATTGTTGTTGAAAACAGCAGCGTTTGGGTAAGGACGATATACTTTGACGTTACAAAGGGCTCTGAAACACCGAGCACAGCGCCTGTTGAAGGAGAAAGACCTGTGATCTTATCATATCCAGTAAATATGGCAATTATACCAGGCACTGAGAAGCAGTTCTCGATAGTGCTTCATAACCCAACATCAAGAGCCGTAACTGTTTCAATAGATTTCGGGCTCCCGCAAGGGTTATATTCCCAAACAAAGAGCGTTTACCTTGCGCCTGGAGCAACTGAAACAGTAATAACATCTATTGGCGCTGACGCTAAGATTACACCGGACAGGCACTATGATGGCCTGCTCAGATTGAGATTTGAAAACACTGAGGTATCAAAGCCGGTTAGCATCTATGTCGAGACAGTGCCTGCAAGCCAAGATGGCGCAGCTATTGGTCTCTTAACCCTGGAAAACCCATGGGTAATCGGCTTAATAATTGTCGTTGCTTTCATAGCAATAGTTCTAATACTAAATGCTCTGGGGGGGCGACAAAAAAAAGCAGAGTTTATGCTTTATAGGAGGTAGGTAATAATGAAGAAGTTAATTGTTGCTTTAGCGTTTTTGCTGATTGCAGCAAGTGTGCTTGCTGCAATTGAGGGGGAAGGAAAACTAACGGCAAGCTGTTTTTCTGACCCTGCCATGCCAGTTTATAAAATAACAAACGATTTCTCAGAGAGAACTGAGTTTACGATAAGCGTTGACTACAAGCCAGAAGTTTTTGATATAAAGACCATACCACAGTTGCCGTATAAGATAACACTAAATTCTGGCGAGAGTGCAGATCTAAGGCTTTTTATTAAGCCATGCTGTTGCGGAGATCCTGGTGACTATGCAATAACGATAAAGGCAACATCTTCAAAGGGCGACTTTGTCAAAAAGGTCAATTTCGTTGTACAGGAAGCTGGCAAAGTAAAGGTTTCCATCGAGCCAACTGAAACTCAGTTAGGGCAGTGCGATGAGAGAACCGCAATAGTTACAGTTGAAAATGCAAGCCCTGCAATAACTAACTTAGTATTAAGCCTTAATACTGACTCGCCTCAACTCTTCGAGCTTAGCGCAAAAGAAATGCGCCTTGAAGCAAACTCAAAGAAGACAGTAAACTTAAAGATAAAGGCGCCATGTCAGTTCACCCCAACAAAGAAGAGTGTAGAGGTCGTTGCAAAAACTGTTGAGGGTGACTGCCCAAAGTTCGCGGGCAGTGCCTCACTAACTGCTGGGCTAGTCGATAGGCAAAACATTGAGATTGAGAAGAAGTCATTTGATGTGTGTAATGACATAGAGCAAACAACAGCCATTAGGATAAAGAACTTAGGGCCCAGAAAAGATGAGCTTTCCTTGAGCTTGGAAGGACCTGACTGGGTTGTTCTACAGCAGAAAACCCTGTCAATAGAAGGTGGCAAAGAAGGCGAAGTAACTGTAAAGTTCTTGAAGAACGCCTTTGAAGGAAAGTTCAGCTTTACCCTGAAGGCCTATTCGAAGACATATGACAAGAACACAGCACAGCAGTTTGAAATAATGTTAAGGGATTGTTACAAGGTGGATATAGAAAAGTTTTCAGGTAAGGAGAGGGCATGCATAGAAGACAAAACATTAGAATACAGCTTTGAGCTTAAGAACACAAAGAACACTGAGATAACCTTCGACCTTGCTCTCTCTGGAATGAAAGGCACCTTGAGCACCACAAAGTTAACCCTTAAACCGGGCGAAAGCAAAGAGGTAAAAGCAACAATTGATGTCAGCGCAGAAAGAGAGGGCAAAAAGAGCTTCACTATAAGCATAAGCTCACCACAATTCAGCGATTCATTCAAGGTTAACTTTGAGTTAGAGGACTGCTATGCACTGAGCGTTGATGCAAAAGCAATAGACAAAGAGATAAAAATGGAAGTTTCACCTGAATTATGCCCACAAAGCGTATTGCTTGAACTCAAAGTTACAAATATGGGTACAAAGGAGCAAGATGTGAAGCTTTCGCTAACTGGCACAAAGTGGGTTTACTTGGAGCCAACTAGCTTGAAGCTTGCTCCAAAAGAGACAAAGCCATTCTACATATATGTTGGACCACCCATAACAGAAACAGCTGGCAGTTATACAGCAACGCTATGGGTTGAAGCAACTGACTACAAGAAAGAGTTTCCAATAAGGATAAACCTTGCCTCAGTAACACTACCCCAGAAGATAGGCATTGAGACATCAGCACAGGTTGAGGAAACAATAATACAGCAAGAAAAGACAATAAAGGCAAAGGTAAGAATTGTTAACACAAGCGATTGCCTGCTTGAAGTCAGCGATGTTAAAGCAGAGAAGTACAGCGTAACATTCAGCCCAACCAAGTTCACCCTTGACAAAAACGGCTTTGTTGAGCTAACAGCAACTGTTGCTTTAGGCAAGCTTGATGTGAATTCATTAGAAGTGCCAATCACTGTAACAACAGACCGCGGGATAATAAAAAAATCTGTTGTAATAGACCTAGTTAAGAAGGAAGTTTCAGAGGTTCCAGTTAAAGTCACTCCAACGGCCAAAGAGACAGCTACTGCAACAAAGCCAGTTGATCAAAATGCAGCAGAGTCACCTGCTGCTCCTGTTGGGCAAGCAGTGTCAGAGCCAATGACGAACATAATAGTGCTTCTCTTCTTAGCGGTTGTTGCCATAGTAATAGTGATTCTGGCATACTACGCTTACAAGAAAGAGAAGAGCGAAGAGACAGGATTTAAGAATGAGAAAAAGAGCAAGTAAGCTTTTTTCTCCATTCTTTTTTTTCTTTTTTATTTTATTCATTATTCCCTGCTTCAATTCTCTTTTTATTTACCAAACCCTTTTTAGTGAACTTACAAAGTTATACTGAAGGCAGGCAAGGCATTGGATTATTGAAGAACAGGCATCACAGTTGGTTGGCAGAACAACAACCGGCGGCTGTGTGCCTGGTCCTGTAGTTCCTTGACTGGGTGGCAGGCCCGCCGCATAAGAGTTAATCTGCTCTTGAGTGCTAAACCAGGGAGTAAAATTTCCACCTGCGCCGGTGCCTTCATCAATTCTGAACCTAACATCGAAATCAATTACAATTTCTGGATTTTGAGTGTCCTTCCAAACATACTGGAATCTTTCATTAACCGTTCTTTCTACTAGTGTCGGTTGTTTTATGCTGTTTATTCTATACTCGATGCGCCCCTGCTTTCTACCATTATTTGCCTTAGGGCCACCATCACAACGCTGCGTTTCGCCAGCACTATGGAAGCTTCTGAAGCCGACCCCACCATAACAATCCAAATTGTGGTTATCAGTTCCTCTGTCTATATACTTAACATCAAAGCTCACTTTTGGTCTTCCTTGCTGCAGCAATGTCAGATCACGACCAAGCTCGCTTTCGTTTATAATTGGTATGAGTTCATATGGATAGAAAAAATAATGTCCATTGTGCCAAGGGTAATTTTTGGCTAAAACACTAGAATCAATTTTAACAAAAAAAACCGATTTTTGCAAAGGTATTGCTGCCGAGGGGTTATATATTGTGGTATTAACAGGTCTTGTTGTTACTGTAAATGCCAAGCAGAAACAAGGCATGAGCAGCATAGACAAAAACAAAGAAACTGATTTTGATGCTTTTACAGATTTCATTCACAACAGCTCCTCAGTATTATTTTTTTATGACTATTATTCCTAAAGTGAATATATAACATTTTTTACATATAAAAACCTTTGCTTAAAATTGCTGATTTAAAGCAAAGTAGTTTTGCTGAAGAAGCGCATAGGAAAAGTTTATATATAAGAAAAAACTAAATATTCTGAATACCTTAAAATGAAATTATAAAAACTTAAGGAAGGTGGTTTTTTGGACGATAAAAAGCTTCTTGCATTATCTTTTGTTCTGTTTTTTATTTTGCCGATTGGGCTTTCTACCAGCATTACTGTTGGCAACAGCAATGATGGTGGCGAAGACACTGTCAATATCAGTGTTGGTGGCAGAAATGTTGAAGCTACCGGCGTTGATTGCTTTGATTATTATCACTTTGGGCTTGTGGAATTTGATTATCCTCGGCCTGAAAAGACTGTTTACACACCAGGCGAAACCGCCAGTGTTGTGACTACCATAATAAACAACAATGAATATGCAATTGTCCACGGCAATGTGATAGCACAAGTGTATTATGTAAACAAGGAAAGTGGAAATTATCAGGGAGACCATCTTCTGGCAGAATTTATTGCATTTGATGGCTTAGCGCTTGCACCCAAGCAAGCATATGACTTGGCTGTCGAATGGACTATTCCAAAAGATGCACCAAAAGGCAGATACGATGTTGCGCTCTATTTCCAAGAGTTAAAAGCTTACAACATGTCAGGCCTGCCATTTATAACAAACTATTATGGTGGCTTAGCAAGCTTTGATGTTGAAAGTAACAACGAAAATTTGCCGTTTTATTTTGATAGAAATGCTGTCTTGCTCAACGGTGAGAGGCAAATTTTGAGGCATTTCTCAAAGAACTTTGAAAAAGGCGACACAATAACATATGAAGTACCAATAGTAAATCCAACCACGAAAAGCCAAAGTGTTTCTGTTATGTACCAGCTTTACTCATGGGACCAGAGCGATGAAAAGAACCTTTTAAGCAGTTACTCTAAGAATGAAAACATTGATATTGGCGCAAAATCTAGCAAGAAAGCTTCGATAAGCTTTTCTAATCTTGAGCCAGGTGCTTATGAACTCAAGATAACTGCAGCCAACAGTGCTTGGAACAGCATAATATTACTTAGGTTTACAGTAAAAGGTGCTAAAGGAAGATTTATCCATACAGGCCTCACAGCATTTCCTTTGCTGAAAGGTGATGACTTTACAATGTTTGCATGCTTTTCAAATACCACTGATTGGTTCACAAACTTTAATGGCGAGGTTGTGCTTGAGCTCAAAGACAGCAAAGGAAATACACTGGCAAAAGAGACGTTTTCCGGCGAAATAACGCCAAAGATAATGGCTATAAAGAAAGATCTTAAAGCCCAGGAATGCTACGATGAACTTCATCTTATTGCAAAGATTAAAGATTCCAGCACAGGTAAAGTTCACCAAGAAATAACAAAGGTTTACAGGTTAGCTGATTTCAGGGACGCTAGCTTAATAGACAAATTCTACGAAGAAAAAGCAAGGATTGAAGCAAAGCCAATGCCTACAACACCTGAAACTACAAAGACACAGATACAGATAAAGAGCCCGGAGCCCACAAAAACGCCAGAACCAAAACAGGAGTTTCCACTGGAAATGGTTGCAATAGTGGCAGTAGCTGTAATATTGCTTGTGGGGATTGGCTTCTATTACATAAAGAAGGCAAAAAAGTAGGTTAGTATTATGAAAGGTGACTGTATAACCATAAAAAGGAAGTTATTCTTTACTGCTACAATTGTCTTTTTCTTATTTTCAGCACAAAACGCACTGTCCTATGCTTCCTGTGCAAGTGGCATAAACGCAACTGAGTTAGCTTATGGTAGTGATGGCCAAATATGGCAAATTTCAGGTTATGCAAATGACATTATAAAAACATTTAGGCTGCCATTGACTTGGGGCAGTTACAATAAATACCAGCGGATTTGCGTTGGTGGTGAGCTTGCATTCAGCGATGCGGAAACCGGCTTTAAAATAACCTTTATGCAAAACGATGTTCCAACCCAACAGGTTCCAAGCAGCTTAACACTGGCGCATGGCATAGCAATTGAGCCACCAACAGGTGAAGATCAGCCACAGCCGGGTCAGGATGAAAACAAGTTCAGGAAAAATGAATGGATAAATGAAGGTGCCTCTCAAGATAGCCCACCAATAATAAATGTCTCTACGGCATTCATAACAAAGTTATGCGATGAGGGCCAAAAGAAGTACAACTGCTCCAACTATGGCCATAACAAGCTTTGCACAACAACGGGTGGTGACTACAGTACGCCGAATTCTTTCAAAACCAAGGTTGAGAAGGTATCAAGCATTCCAAGCACTTATGTTGCAAGCAATGGCTATGATGCATATGTTATCCCTTTTGGTGGTCTCCGGACAATGGCTTTGGGTGGAACACAACTTTTAAGGGCAATTGAAATCGCCCTGGACTGCAAAGTTTCATGCGATGGCCCATTAGAGCCAAAAAGGGCCGGAGCTAAAGTTTATGGTCTAACCTTGCACAAAGAAAAAGATAAGAACGATTCATATTATATTGACCTTGAAGAAGCAGCACAAAAATGCATTGGGGGAAATGACATTTATGTCGGTTGCTACAGTAATCCTGGAGCGCACTTCCTTTATGTTGACAAGATTTTCTTCCCTGACACCATGGAATCGGCAGAAGCAAACTGGCTTATAAGAATGTACCCAGCCAACCAAGTCGGCTACAGTGAACCAAAGCTTTTGTTCCAATTACCGCTTGTTGCCGCTGCTGGGAACCCGCCAGTTGCTAACTTTGAATATGAATTTGATCGTGTAAGTGGCGAAGAGATTTTGTTAAAATTTACTCCGAATGTTTCAGATTCAGATGGAACAGTAAGCTCCCTTACATGGAACTTCGGTGACGGCCAGAAGCATGTAATGAAGCAGGAGCCAATTCCTGTGACATACGGCTTCAAACCAGGGTATTATACGGTCTCACTAACTGTTTATGACAACGATGGCCTCAAGGTGAAAAAGGTAAGGACAATAAAAGTGGAGGGTTAAGGAGAATTAATTTTAAACCGAATAAACAAAAAGTATATATTGAATGAGATGTAAA
>JAWALG010000018.1:0-21215 GCA_038886995.1 Candidatus Iainarchaeum sp. | reverse complement strand
TTTAGACCTATTTGTTAAAAATATAGATGACTCGGTCAAAAAGCTCACTGTTAGAATCATGCTACCAAATGAGCTTGCTTTTTCAAAAGGTGGTTTTAAGACTTCAGAGATAATAAACATTGACAAAATAATGCCATCTGAGGAAAGAATCCTTTACTTAGAAATATGGCCTAAGCACAGTTTATCTCCCGGCGAAAAAGAAATTCAGGTAATTGTGCAAGAATACGAAGGAAATTATCAATATACAAAAAACCAGACAGAAAAAACTATTTTGCTAACGGTTGATCAGTAAATCTACTTCTATGCCACATTTAACATAATTATTGAAAAGGTTATGTATATTTCTTTTTGTTGCTTTTTTTGCTCTTTTTTTGGCTTTATTGGGCTCTTTAAGGCCTTTTTGGGCTTTTTTTAACTTCTTTATTATAAAGCATACTGAAAAAGCAAATAAGCCAACCCCACAATAGCCAAAAATACAAAACCGCAAAACAATGCAAAAAATAACTTAATATGCCAAAATACGAAAAAAAGGCCTTTTTGCCATATTTTACTACAAATTTTTGATCTTATAGTACAACCAAGCTTTAACTAAGGCTCTTTAATTCCTTCCAAATCACCTAAAATTAGCAAAAAATCTAAATACCAAATATTTCGTCATAGCAAAAAATTAAGCCAAAATTTTCCTCAGCAAAAAATTTGTGGGGTTTTAAGATTTTACAGCACCCCAGAAAAATATTTTAATTTTTTATTGTGGTTTTTCAGATCTTTTTCGGATCTCCGGAAATAACTTATACATAATTTTACGCACCTAGCAAAAGTCCTAATAGTGCCGTATAATATACATTATACGGCAATATATGCAGCAAAATCAGGTTTTATTATGTATAATTGCTTTATTTATGGTAAAATTAGTTATGTAGCAATCTATTCAATTTTCCCTTAGTTCTTTCCATGTATGCCATGGCCTGATTGTAATTCAAACCTCTACTGCCATCAGGGCGAATTTCGCAAGAACTAAAATCAATCCTTGTAGACTCTTTCTCAACATTTGCTTTGATGTCCGGCTGGCTTATTCTTTTAGCACATTCACTGAGATATTTAGGATCCCGGATATTTAATTTTTTTGTTTAAACAGGGCTGAACGCTTTGGCTACTTTTTGGTTGAGGGCCCAAGATAAACAAAACACAAATTTTGAGGATCCATTAACTCATTCACAGCTCTTTTCAATTCAGCCATCTTGAAACTCTTTATCTTTTCAAAATATTCTGCCCAACCCCAACCAGAACAATAAGCAAAAGAATTGTCTCTCGCCTTTTCTAGCGAATCTTCCCAAGCAATTGCTTGGGAACCAATTATATGTTTCTTTGCCTTTTTAAGCTCACTCTCACTTATTCGACCATTTGCCACAAGCTCAAGCTCTTTTTTTATAATGCTGATGACCTTTTTTGCTTTCTCTGGGTTAGTTGCAGCATATACACAAAAAGCCCCGTGCTTTGGCTCAGCATCCAAAAAAGCATGCGCCATATAGCTCAGGCCATGTTTTTCCCTTATCTTATAAACAATCCTTGAGCTAAGGCCACCGCCTAAAATTGCTTCCAATATTGTAAGAGCCGCATAATTCTCGTCTGAAGAGCTAACCGTTGGAAAACCAACACAAATGTGTGTCTGCTCAATTTTTTTCTCTACAAATACCTCTTTTTGCTTAGCTTTAGCATTGCATTTTCTTAGCTTAAGTGATGAATTTTTTCTTCTCAACAGGTTTTTTTCAATAACTTTGAAATACTTTAATGGCTCATCAGGGGCAACTATGGAAAATATGCAGTTTCCAATGTGATGGCTTACCTTGAAATGAGAGAGGAGGTCTCTTCTTCTAAACCTTAGCACATTTTTTTCACTGCCTGCAATTGGTTTTCCAAATTTTTTGCCCAAGCATACTTTATAAAATTCAATAATAGCATGCCTCGTTGGGTTATCATAGCTATCCCTTATCTCATTAGCTATGATCCTTCTTTCTACCTCAAGCTGATCATTGTAAAACTGGCAGTTATTAAAGCAATCTAAAAGAGTATTCAATGCCATCATTCCGTTTGTAGCATCTGTTTTTACTAAATACCCAATGTTTTCCCTGGAAGTAAATGCATTTAGGTAGCCACCAACAGAATCAATTTTCTTTGATATTTGGAGCCTGCTATGTTTTTTTGTTCCAGAAAAAAACATATGTTCTATGAAATGTGCAATGCCTGAGTTTTTTCTCTCTTCAAATGCTGAGCCAAAGTTTACCAATATTTCAGCAGCAAATACATTGCTTTGGCCTTTGCTGAATATAACTTTTACCCCATTTTCCAATGTGAATTCCTCAGCGTAATCAATATGTGCTAATCTGTGCCTAGGCATACTGACATAGAATGAAGCCAATGCAAGCTTAAAAGAGTTTCTGATTGGGCCTGGTCGTCTTTAGCTACAATTCTATATCTTAATCTTGCCAAAATTCGCATAGCGCCTGAATTTTGTCTTAGTCCAGGGCTCTGGCTGCTTGGCTCTAAGCTTGCGCTCTTCGTTGAGCAGCTTTTGCCTGAGCTCTTCGCTTACCTCAAAACGTATTACCCCATCATCAATAACCATATTTCCAGCCATAATGCCCCCTCCAAAAACTTAACTAAAGCAAGCCAAAAATAGCTTCTATAATACTTATTGTATTGTACTCTTTAAAAACATGACGTATAAATTATGTATAAAATGGACTAAAAAAGTAAAAAAAGATTGTCTCATCAACTCCAAAAATGTTTTTAATCTAATATTCCCTTATATTGTTGTTCTTCCTATGTTTTGGAAGCTTTGAGCAAAGAGAAGTGATCTTATGGAGCAGTATGATGTTATTGTAATAGGTGGAAGTGTTGCAGGCCTAAGAGCTGCTGAGCAACTAGCAAAAAAAGGCCTTAGCGTGTTATGCTTAGACAAAAAACAAGAGATTGGTGTTCCGAAGCAATGCGGTGAAGGCATTAGTTTGGGGCACCTGCAAAAGCTTGGCCTAAAACCAGATAGGCGTTGGGCATCGCAGAAAATATACGGTGCGATTTTGTATGCACCCAATGGCCGAACAGTTGAGATTGATTTCGGCAAAACAATGGGCTTTGTTTTGGAGCGCAAGGCCTTTGAAAAATATCTTGCAAAGAGAGCAGCCAAGGCAGGCGCTGTTGTAAGAGCAAAGAGCAATGTAACCGAAGTTAGGCGAAGTAGCAAAGACATTACTGTAGAAGTTTCAGACCTTTTCGCAAATACTTACTCCGCAAAAATGATTTTTGCGTGCGATGGGCCACAAAGTGTTATAGCAAACAAGATGGGCTTGCCAATAAGCATAAAACCAGAGGACCTCGACTCTGGCATTCAATATGAGATGGCAGGCATTGACTTTGAAAAAGAAAAATTTATCCACTTATGGTTTGGAAATGAGGTTGCGCCAAGAGGCTATGTTTGGTTATTTCCAAAGGACAAAGGGCATGCGAATGTTGGAATTGGCATAGGCGCACATATTAGGGGCTCTGCAAAAGCTTACCTAGACAAATGGATTGATGCAAGGCCAGAGATAAAGAAAGGCTCAATAATTGAAGTTAACTCCGGCGTGATACCAGTTGGAGGACTTCTAAAGAAAATGACTGCAGACAATCTCATAGTCATAGGTGATGCAGCCCACCAAGTTAATCCAATACATGGCGGCGGCATGGGCATAGCAATGGAAGCTGCAGATATGGCTGCAAGCGTTGCTGAAAAGGCCTTCAAAAACAACAATTTTTCAGATTATTATCTCGATGAATACAACAAAATCTGGTGGGAGCGCCACGGAAACAAACTTATGCGACTGGTGCAGATAAGACGTATGATGGAATCCCTTAGTGATGCTGACTTCAATGCAATTGCTGAGGTATTCAACGGCGAAGAAATAATGACAATACAAAGTGGTGATTTTGCAAAGATTAGGGCAATAATCCTTAAGAAGCTCATCAGCAAACCAGCCCTATTGAAAGTAATGCTAAAATACCTATCAGCATAGCGTGGCAATTTATTAACATTTTCAAGCAAAAAATCTTTATGTTTGAACCTATTTCTCACGATAAGCTAAATATACCCAGCCAATCATTTTCGGCGCTTATCAAATATTTAAAAGGCGAAAACATAGAGCAATCCACCGTAAAAAAAGTTCAAGAAATGCCAAAAGGTGCAATAAAGATTAAGCTTTACACAAAAGCCGGAGAAAAAGACCTTGTGATTTGCAGCAAGTATTTTTTCATCTCAAAATATCAGCTTCCAGCAAAACAGCAGACCTCTGGCTTCGGCGCTTTTCTGAATAAGCACCTTAGATCAAAGAGGCTGATTTCAATTGAGCAGCTTGGCTCTGAACGTGTTTTTATTCTCAACTTTTCCGATTATTTTCTATTTCTGGAACTTTTCTCCAAAGGCAATATCATTTTGACTGACAAATCAAAAAGAATACTTGGTTGCTTGCATGCTGAGGAGTGGAGCACAAGGGAAATAAAGAAAGGGCTTCAATATAAGGAGCCGCCATCAACCATTGAACTAGACAAAATAAGTGCTGGTGAATTTGTAAAGCTAGCAAATAAAGATGCTGGGATAAAAATAGTTCCATGGCTCGTGAAGTCTTTTGGCTTGGCGCCCATAATCGCTGAAACATCGAGCCTTGAAGCAAATATAGAACCGGAAAAAACTATTGAAAATATTCCTGAGCAAAAGCTTAGAGAGCTTCATGAAAAAATCACGCTAAACTCGAAAAAATCAGATCCAGAAGGCAAAGCATATATTTTAGAGCACCGCAGTTCATTCTATTTGCTACCTTTTTTGCCGCCTCCCTTTTCCCGAGCCCACAAACAAGAATTCAAAAACTTAAACGATGCTCTCAATGAAATCTTTGTTATGCAAAAAGAACCTAAAGCAAAATCGGAAAATGTTGACAAAAAAGCTACTGAACTTAAAAATGTTTTGGAAAAACAAATCACAAAGGTAAAAAGCTGTGAAAAGGCCTCACTTGAACTAAAAGCAAAGGCACGGGCAATTTATGATAACTTTAACGATGTTTGCTCAGCTTTTGAGTTTGCTAGGGCGGAGATTCAGGGAAAAAAAGGCAAAGAACAAGTTATGTATAGCCGTCCTTTTGGAAACGTTTTGCTCAAGAGCATCGACTTTAGCAAACGCTCAGCAAAAATAGAGCTTATTGCAGGTGAAAATAGACAAAGCAAAGAAGAATGTTAGGCATTTACCCAGTAACAACTTCGCGCTCATCAACTATGAAGACATCGCTTACTGCAGTAACCGCAGCGTAGGGCACTTCTATTATAGGGTCCGTAGTCCTCAGCCTTTTCACTATCTTGCTGTTTTTGTCAATCTCTATTACCAGTTTTTCTATTTCGCCTGTGCGCTCATTTATAAGAAGGTCAGAGAGCTTGCCAAGCTCTTCGCCCCTATTTGTAATTACTCTTTTTGCTGCTATCTCCCTAGCAATAGTGTACTTATACATGATTTCACCCTATAAAGTAAAAGTATTAACTTTTATAAACCCTTACCTCACAGCCCTATACATAATGAACTTTTTTAGCACCTCATTAAACTTCGTATAGTTATACGCTTTTCTAATATTTAAACATATCGTTTCTAAATCAAGGTATGCAAAGGTGAGTGTATGTCCGAAAAAAATGAATCAAGCAAAAGTTTCTGGACCCCAAAAAAGCTTCTTTTGATTTTCTTTCTTATTGTCGGGGTTGCAATCGGCGCTGCATTGCAACATTACCTCATTGAGCCATTGCTAGAAGGTTCCATTGCAGAACAACTTAAAAAATGCAAAGCAGAAAACTTGGAAATACACAACTCGCTTACGAAATGTATTGTTGCCTCAAAATGAATTTATTTCTGCAAGATCTCTATCTTAATTTTTCCTTGCGGTGTTTCTTCCCTGAAGACAAAGGCCTCAAAAACAAATATTTCAGTGTCAGGCAAACGCCAAAAATTTTTCTGCAGACCAGCTTTTAAACAAGTCTGCTCTAAAAAGGCCTCACTGTTCCAACCATATTCTGTAGCGACTTGTGGCAATAAAAGGCCACTGTGATGTGCTCTCTTTATGATCAATCCATGCTTACCAACAACAATTTTTTTTGTAGCATTTTTGTTTTCTATTTTTTCAGGTTCGCTCAGCACTGAAATTTCAACGACACATTTTTGCAGCTCTTCATTGCTAACAGGCAAAAATCTAGGGTCATTTGCTGAACCAACTGCCGCCTCTGCAACTGCTTTAACGAGAGGCATTTCAGCGTAAGGTATGCCAATGCAGCCACGAAGCTCGTTCTCAGGATATCTGTAAAGTGTTACAAAAACACCTTTTTTTTCTAACAAATTTTTTTCTTTAGCATTAGCAGAGTATATCCTGCCTGTCAAATTGTAGTATTCTATTGCTTTTCTTGCAATGTTTATCAGTTTTTCGCATTCTTTTTCAGATAAAGCCATAATTATGCTTTAGTATGACAACTTAATATTATTTTCTATTATTTTATTTTTCATGGTCTCTGGCCTTGATCCTTTAGTAAAAGAGATTACTGACTTTGGGCAACTGCAGGCATTCATAAACCAAAGAGAAGGCAATTTGATTGAGCTTACAAAGACATACTATTGTTGCCTTGGCTCGGACCTTGGCTTTGATACGCATGCACCTTACTGTGTGGATATAAACAACAGCAAAATAGAATTTGACATTGCTTGGACAATAGCACAAAACATAGAGGTTGCATTTGAATTTGAGCTCGGCGACTTAGAGGGCTTTTTTGCTGCACTCTCAAAGCTTTCAGTTTGCGAACCTGAATTGAGTGTAATTTTTTTGTCGCACAAAAGTAGGACTTTAACCTTGGGCTTGGCAAAAGAGTTAGCGCAGAAATGCAGTTTCTTCGGAAAGAAACTTCTTTTGGCAGATATAAGTGCCGAGGAATTTGAGCTAGTTTAATTCAAAGTTGATTTTTTAAATTTTTCCAGGGAAAGAATTAATCAATGCTAAGAGAGTCAAGTCCAAGATTGATATTCCTATTTCTGCTTTTGATAGTTCTGCTTTTCCATACCGCATGCATTGACTATGAAAACGAGGCGCTTCTTGAGGAATACAAACAAAGATGCCTTAACTTAACTGCTTACGATGCTGGCTATGTGCCACAATGCTCGAGTTTTGAAGAGTGCTTCTCAATTGCGGAAAAAGAACTTTTTGATTTCTCTGACAAAGAGCTAACACTTGAATCAAGACAGATTCTTTACTACTACAAGACACACCTTTCAAAGTCGTGGCAATATTACAATGAGGCAATGCATTACCTTAAAAATATAAGGAGTGCGTGCTCAGAAAAAAATTTTGACCTTGCCTTAAACAGCGCAAACGATTTCAGATATTACATTGAGAAATCGTTTGAAGAGTCAGACCTTGCGCTCGAAGCATCGTTTGGGTTCATAATATACGAAAAGAGAAAACTTGAAGAACAGGATATCAACCTAATAAAAGAAGAACCATTGTATGCGCTTTACATAAAGATCAACGACAATGAGCGCCAAATAATTTCAAAAGAAAATTTAGGCCTGAGCAATTACGCTTCAGACGCAAGACGCCTTGCAGAAGAGACAGCAAACAAAAGGGCTTTCGCTGGTGCAAAGCCAGAGATTATAAAAAAGAAGACGCTGAGGGAACTGCTAATAGGGTCCTTAGGAATTCCTTTTGATTACTACATATATGAAAATCAAGACAAAAGTGTTTATTTGCCAATCTTTGCTGGCTTGCCAACACAGTATGCTGAGTTTGTGTCAAACATTGAAACAACTGAAAGGATGCTAAGCTTCCTTTCAAATGAAAGGCCAGATGAGTTCCTGAAGCTTCTTTCAAAGCTTGTTGGAAAAAAGAACTCTTTGGCTAGTGATTTTGCGCAATTGGCTAAAGAGGATTCACTTAAAAGGGCATCCCTTGCAGACAGCTTATCAGCAATAGAAAAAAGCATTGTGGAAAAAATAAGCTATGCAAAATCAAAGGCATTTTTTTTTGAATCAAGCTCTTTTCAATATGCCGACGGAAATTTCTTGCTTAATCTCCAGAAGCTTCTCAACGAGCCGCTAACAGTTTCTTTTGAGAACCTGGTCTTTAGCTCACCGGCAGATGCTGCAATTAATTCAAAAGCAAATATATCTGCTGTTGAGCAAGAGCTAAATGATCTTCGCTTAGCATGGTTATCAGGCCGTACTACTATTGGGTCAAGAGCATCGAAGCTTAAGGCTCTCAGCAATGACATAAGCACCATAATTTATGCGTTAGAGTCAATTGAAAAGAGCGTAAATGTGCTTGTTGCAAAGTGTGATTATGAACTTTCTTCACAGGCGCAGACACAAGAGCTTGCTTCTTTAAAGGAAAAATACCGCCTTGCAAGCACAGATGAAAAGCTAATGTACTGCAGTTTGTTTGTTGAGCTTAGGGCAAAACTCAAAGAGGCCTCAGAAAATAGGGAAAGCAACGCGTTAATTCTTTACCAGTCAGATTGTGATGAGAAGCTTTCAGTGCTTATACAATTCACGAAAAATGATTATCTCAAGAGCAGATATAAGGTAATGCTTGATTCAAACAGTGTTTTGAACGAATGCAAATCGCTTTTAGCAGAAGTTGAAGAAGATATACGCGAAAATTATAATATTGAAGATATTGAAAAAAAGTTTGAAGAAGCAACGCTTTACAATGGCTTTATAGAAAAGCTTTTGTTTGAAAGAAACAAGCTTTTCTATGAGATAAAAGATTACTTTGGCCCACACGGTTTAATACTTGAAAAGGCGATGCCCAATATAAACGCCATTAGGGCTGATGTTGAAAAGCTGAACTCAGATCTTCTTGAAAAAATTAAAGGAATTCTCCAGGAAAATATTTCACAGCATAGCAGGATAATGGCAATACCACCGCAGGAGATTTTGCTTAGGGGCACAGAGACCACTACAGTGGAATCAGATTTTGTATTTTACTTTGAAAACTCACTAATAAATTTTGAAAGGCCTTTCAAAGCCACAATAAAATTCGATGGCCAAAACTGCGCCCTGAATTACAAAACAGCAAATATCTTCAATGCTGTGTTTTCCGGAAAAAGCATTTCAGTAGACTTTTATGAGCTCCCTCTTGGCTTATCGAGTTTTGAATATCGCTGTACCAAAGAGTTTGTTTTGAAAAAGGTATCAAGGAATGTTGCACTCAACCCTGACTTTGGCCTAATCTCAGATAAGTATCTTTTTGTTTCTGATGTAAATCTTCCAAAGGCCAGGGTTTCAATAGCAAGGATAAGCGGCGCAACCGCAAAATTAGTTTTCAAGGAAAAAGAGCATGCTTTCTTTTCTGAAGGGCCAGAGCTTCAAACAATTCTTTTTGACATAGAGCCCAACGATATCTTAACAATAAACTACAGCATTGATAGGCCAATTGAAAGTATAATTTCTCTTCTGTCAGAATCAAGGTTAGATTCAAATACTATTTATCTAACCTACTTGTGCTCGGCAAAGAATAGAACAGAGTTTGATGGAACCGACACATTTTTCTATTGTCATGTGCCTAGTGGTTACAATGCTATTGAGCTTATGGACGAAAGGGGCAAAAAGGCGCAGTATTTCATTGAGGCTGGTGCAATAAGAATAAACCTTGATCAGATTCCTGCGTACTCTGAGCGCAGGTTTTACATTAAGGTTACAGTTACAGATATAGAAAAGTTTAGGCAGGGGCTCATTGACGAAGCAAGAAAAATACTTGCAGGAATAACTGACAACAACCTAAAGCAAGAGGCTTACAAGCTGCTTGAGTCGCTTAAGGATGCCAACAAGTTGAGCACAGAGCAATTGAGTGAGATATACAGATCTGCGTTCGAGATAAAAGGCAAAGAAGATGCAGCAAAAAAGCAATACCAACAGTACTTATTTTACAAATCAGCTGTTGAAAAAGCGATAGAAGAACTCAATACAGAACTCCAAATTGCTAAAGAACTTATGCTTGGTGACCTCTGCGAAGAGCTATCCTCAAAAATATCTGATGCTGAGAGTGCCCTTTCAATCGCCGAGGAGCTGTCAAAAGTTGATGTTAGCAAAGCTATTTTTCTACTGGAAGAGGCCTTAGCAAAGTTGCAAGGTAAAACCCAAGCGCCAGAAACAGAAATACGCACCAAAGCAAGAGAATACATTGATTCTGCAAATAAAATCTATGCATTACTAAAAGATGCCGGAGCTGCGGACAGCAAAAGTTCTGATCTTGTAAAAAAAGCCAATGAAAGTTATGAAAAAACAATTTCTGAACTTGCTAAAGGACATAATGCACAGGCTGCAAAAGAGCTACAATCCCTTCACGGCCTTGTAAAAGACCTTAACGGCCACGGCACAATACTAATTGACTCTGCCTTTGACTCACTGAAAGATCAAGTTAATTCAGTGCTTGAAATTTCCGTGAAATACGAGGAAAAAGTAAAATTGCTTTTGCTGCAACTTGAATCTGTACCACAAGAGCTTTTAATTGAATCAAGGTATTTGCCAGAATTTACCCAGTCAAAAATTGCTAGCCTTGAAAAGGTTCTTTCGCAGTCCAAGGATGCTGTATGGCAGGAACTGAGAGCATTGATTGACGCCAGGCAAAAAGTAGATTCGCTTAAACTTGCGAATTCAAAAAAGGTTTACCAGAAAATATCTTCAATTGGGCAGGCATACTCAGAGCTAGCCAAAATCGAAGCAAACCTTAAAGATACTGCAGCAAAATATTTGAATGAGCTTAGGAATAAAGCCATAAATGATAGTTCCAAGAATATTCTATATAGTGCAGAGGCCAACTTCAGGGATGGTAATTATCTACAAGCAATAGTATACTCTAAGTTAGCGCTGGCAACACTGAACAAAGATCAAGTTGAGCCCTTAGCATACATGCCAATTTTTCTAGTGATTTCAATAGCGTCTTTTTATATTGTAAAAAATCTAAAGAAGAAAAAGGATAAGCCAAGGTTTAGAAGGGTTTTGCGAAATATCACCCTTGAAAAAAGTGACATATAGCTTATAACTAATGGCTGTGGTCAATTTTTCCAAGAAGTTCGTCACTCTGGAAGGGAGTTTAGATATATGTAAACTCCAACTGCAAAAGCTATCAGTGCTATGCCGATTATAACTAAAAAGAGGACACCAACACCTCTTTTTGAAATGTCCAACACATTGCAGCTCAAACCCATATTGTAATCTTCTATTTTTACAGAACAGCTTAACTCATTACCTGAAATGCTTCTAATTTGGAAATCCACTGCCTTTGTATTTCTTGGACTTATGCTAAATATTTGCTTTTCCGGCTCATAAACAAGCCCAGTACCAGCCAAAGAAACCTCTACGCCATTAATTTCTATGCCTGACTTGTTCGATATTACAACCTGTGCGGTTTTTTTGCCATCTGATTCTTTATAAAAGACCTTTGCATCAACGTCTGGCTTTTCTTTTGGCACTATAGTTACTGGGTTTGAGAAAACAATCATTTCCCTTTCAAAGCAATCATAATAGTATGCCGCAGCAGGTGGAAGGTTGAAAAAGTCCTCTGACTTGGCCCTCACAATATAATAGAATTCCTTTGTTTCGCCCGGGGCAAACTTTTCTATGAATGTAAGCTCACTGAGGTCCTTCCTTATGTTCTTATCTGGCACTATAGGCCTTACCGCATAAATCAATGCTTCAGATTCATAGTTGCCTGAATTTTTTATAGTTATTCTCACATTAAGGTCTTCACCAATTACTGCTTCATAACGCTCAAGGCAAAGCTCTCCAGAAACAACGCATTTCTTGAAGTCACTCTCACTGAAAACACCCATTAAGTACGAGCCAACTTTTGAGGTATTGCTTAAAACTATTTTTGTAATGCTCTGACTTGGGTTAAGACAAAACTTCAACTTGGACTCACCAGCAAGGGCCTCTTTGCTTACAGGCAAATGATATACGCAAGGGCTAACACTACAATCAAAGTCTTTTGCATTTATACTCCCTACAAGCTTATTGTTTATGTAGCAATCTATGCTTGCAGCTCCTTTGTTGCTCGGATAAAAATTAGCTGCAATAGTTATGAAAAAATAGCCGTCTTTTTCAGGCACTTCTATGGCATACTCTTTGCATTTATCCTCAGAGTCAGCCATTACTTCAAAGCCGCTGTAGCCCATGCTACTTAAGCTTTGCTCAAATACTTTTTCAGCAAATGAAACAGAAATAAAAAGGAAAAATGCTAATAAAAGCAATGATTTAGACCTCATAAAAACCACGCTTCTTTAGTTCTTTAACAGCCACCTTCACAGTATTTTTTATGTTGGATTCATTTTTTATCTCTATAATCTTTTCAGGAGGGTATCTTTTCATCAGGTGCTTTTTGCAATAATCTATGCCTTCACAAAATACATTGTCTGCTATTTTTGTCACCGAATATTTTTTCATTTCCAAGCGCTCATTTAGGATCTCAGGGTCTACCCTTAGCAATATTACCGCATCTACCGGCAGTTTAACCTCGCAAAGAAGGTGTCCTTCCAAAATCAAGTTTCTTTCACTCTTAATCTCCTTAAGTAGCTCTTTCTTAAGCTTCGTGAGGGGCACCACAAGTTCATTTTCTTTTGTGTCCCAATGCCCAATCTTCTTTGCAATTGCAAACTCAAGTTCATTTATGCATCTGTGCTTCATTATTCGTGAAAGCTTTTTCGATAAAGTTGTCTTTCCAGTGCCCGGGGAACCAGTAATTATAATGTGCATATTAAGAGCTTGCCTAAATCAATTAAAAAAATGTGCTTTTCAAAAAAGTAAAAAGCACTACTCGCTCTTATTAAGGGAGGGTTTGGGTTGGTGAGGTGCATTAAGAATTAGTTTGGCCTTATTTTTGGCTAACTGGCTATCGGGCACCAGTATGCTATTCCCTATATTGTCGCATACCTTCTTGGCACGCCCACATTGCATATTTTCAAAGGCCATTTTAAGTCCCCCCCAAACCCTATATTAAAAACAGCAAACTTATATAAAAACTTTTCGCTAAAGAAGCAAAAATAGGCATTTTTTTTATGTATAATGTGCCATAATAACTTTTTTAAAAAAAATAAGCTTTCTAAGGCCTTCTTTACTTATGTAGAAGTGCCATTTTTTTAAAAATTTCTCAAAAAATTTAATCTTTTTTAGTTAATTGGTTACTATTGATTATGTATAATTAAAAATTTTGAGAAAATATTATTTCCTAAAGAAAAAAAGTTTTTCTTAATTTTCAAACTAAGAAATTACGAAAGGCGCTTTGCGTCCAGATTCTGCAAAGCGGTTGCCCTTATGCCAAGCCTGGTTGATATAAAATTAGCGAAATTCACTGCCTTTTGTTTCTCCCCGTGGTTAACTATTACTTGCTTTGCAGGCGGCTTCAAGCTTTTTATGTACGCTATCAGCTGGTTCCTGTCGCAATGACCTGAGAAGCCCTCTATTGTTTCAACCCTCATATTTATCTTTAATGCCTTTGTCTTGTCATTCTTGCTGGCCACAGGTATTACATTAGCTCCATTTTGTATCTTTCGCCCAAGCGTGCCTTCTGCCTGATAACCAACAAAGATTAGAGTATTTTTTTGTTCCTCAGCCAGCGCTTTTAGGTATTCCAATGATGGTCCGCCAGTAAGCATTCCACTGCTCGCAATTATAACTGAACCGCCATTGTTTATTATGTCGTTACGCTCGTTGTCTTTAACAGTTTCAAATATCTCTGAGGTAAAGGGCGAGTCATTCTGCAAAATACGCCTGCGTAGGCTTTCGCGCATATATTCTGGATATGCTGTAAATATCGCATTTGCTTCAGCAGTCATGCCATCTATATAGCACTTCCCCTTAAATTCACCTCTCTTATAATAATTTTCAATTACTAGCATGATCTCCTGACCACGACCAACAGCAAATACAGGTATTAGCACATTGCCCCCTTTTTCAATTGTCTCGTTTATTATCTTTATCAGCGTGCTTTCTGAGGCCTCTCTGCTTGGCTGTATGTCTAGCTTATCACCATAAGTGCTCTCTATTATAAGAGTTTCAAGCCGTGGATACTTTGTTTCCATGACATCAAACAACCTTGTGAATCCGTATTTTATGTCGCCAGTATAAAGCAAGTTATGCTCACCCATGCCAACATGCAAGTGTGCTGATGCAGAACCAAGTATATGTGCTGCGTTATGTAGCGTTAACCTTATTTCTGGAGCAATATCAGTAACCTCATTGTATTCGCGAACAATGCAGTGCTTTAGCATTGTTTTTACATCCTGTTCAGTGTACGCAGGATCCGAGCCCTCTTTGACAACCACATCTATGTAATCAAACTGAAGCAAAGTCATTAGGTCCCTTGTTGGCTCTGTACAGTAAACAGGCCCTTCGTAGCCGTTTCTATAGAGATATGGCACAAACCCAGCATGATCCATGTGAGCATGCGTAACAACCACAGCGTCTATTTCATTAAGAGGGAAATTCAATGCATCCAAATAAGGGAACTGTTCTTTGCTTGAACCAACATTTATGCCGCAGTCAAGCAGTATCTTCGTTTCATTTTTTTCAAATAGAATACAGCTTCTGCCAACTTCTCTAAAACCGCCAAGGCAAACAACCCTGCTCCAGGTGTTGTTGCTTCTTGGCTCGCTGTATATCTTTTCAGCAATCTTTGCTAGTATTGCTTTTCTTTCTTTTTGATATCTGTGCAAGTGGTGCCTGATTCCTTTAAGTGTTTCCGATTTTGATGTCGGTGCTCTGTATATGTGCGGCGTCCAACCTGTTTTCATAATTATTTCCTTCGAAGTTGCTCCGCCTTTGCCTATGACAAGGCCTGGTTTTATTGCCTCAATTAGCACTTCCCCAAAATACTCGCTAAACTTTATGTCCTTTACTTCTGCTTCCTTAGGAATAATTTCCAGTATTATGTCCTTTGCTTCTGCCGGGTCCTTGAGCATTGTTTTGTCTACCCTTATGTTTACCCTTTTCTTTAGCTCTGATGCAATTTTAGCAACAAGTGCCTCATTTTCAAAAAAGGCCTCTGGCTTCTTTGTGTATATTGTTACTTCAGGGCCTTCAAGCTCAATTTTTGACAGCCCGGCCTCTGGAGGCACAAGGTTCTTGATACTGTCTTTTAATTCGTCTATTTTCCCCATATATTTCACAATTAAGTTAAGCGCATCAAAGGATGGAAAGCTGATTGAATAAAAAATTACTTGCTATTTTCCTGTTTCTTCTTTATATACTTCTCTACTTCTTTTTCAGGCAGTTCTTCTATTCCTTTATTTGTTATTACCATAACTGCTATTGACCTTCCACCTGTGTATATATCCCTCTTTCTGGATGCATCGATAGCATGCACAGCAACCTCTATTGCCTGCTCTTTCGTCATACCTGGCTTGTACTCGCTATCAAGTATTGCCATGGCCAAAGGAGTTCCAGAGCCACTTGTGGCAAACTTATCTCTGCTTATCATATCACCATAAGGGGTTACCTCAAAAATAGTTGGCTTTGGCTCTACCCCACCAATAATAAATTGCGCAATGTATGGAAAATACCTGTTTGCGTTGAGTATATTTGAAAGCAATGTTGCAACTGCTTTGGCAGTTATTGGCTTGCCATTTTCTGTCTCATATACCTTTGCTTTTGCACGAAGAAATCTTATTATTACTAATGAGTCACCAACGCTGCCAGCATTCGTAACTGCTATCCTATCCGTTATGCGGTATATCTTCTGTGCTTCCAGCTCATAGCCAATATTGCCGAGGGTTGCTTTCATATCAGCAGCAAGGACAACAGCATCTTTTGCAATTATGCCTACTGTTGTTGTCCCAGTTTTTATATCCGATTGCTCTGCCAAGTGCATCACCAAAAGAAAAAGATTGGGTAGTAATAGAACTTAGTTCTACACAATGTTTAAAAAGATATTCTTAAGGTCTTAAGGTGCTAATCCAAGGTGCTCAAGATAATGCCTTAATTTTTCTTTTCTGTCACTCTTTTGAATCTCTCTATAATATCTATCTCTTCGACGCTTATACAATTTAGAGCCGCCTTGACGAAATCATTTTTTCGCATAGCTATGTTTTTGGCCTTATCAATGTTTAAAACCACTTCCAACTTTTTACCAACAACCTTAGCATCTACCCCTTTTCCCTTTCCAAAGTACCTCCCAACGAGTGCTTTTGCCTTGTTTTCATCACCTTCAATCTTTTCAACAACCTCCGCTTCAAAGTAGAGATCCTTGCCAGCTAGCGGATGGTTAAAGTCAACCCTGACTCTGCCACCACTTACGCTTTGCACTTTGCCTTGAAGTCCGTTTACATCAACAGCAAGCCCTGGAAATGGCACTATTTTCCTTCTCTTGAATTCGGTCATTGGTACAACTTTTATGAGATCAGGGTTTCTCTCACCGAAAGCGTCTTTTGGTTTTAGCGCAATTGATTTTTTTTCTCCAACAGACATTGCTTCTATTTCATTATCGACCTTTTCAAAGAAGTTTGGCATGCCCACAATAAATATTGCTGGCTCATATTGCTTTCCATTCTGGAATATTCCTTCCTTAATTGCAACGCTTTCAAGCGTAGTGTCAAAAACTTCGCTAGAATCCCTTATGGTGTAATTCAACCTTATCACATCACCTTTGCTAAAAGCCATACAATCACCTGCCAAATCTGCTGAAACAAAAAGCAACAAGGCAACAATAAAATCTCTATGTTAGCATTGCTTTTTATATCTTTTTAACAAGAGTTTATTTGTCTTTTTGTCATAAGTTATAATAAGAAATCATAAATATGGTGTGGTTTTGATGGACTCAGAAAAGCGCAAAACATTGCTTAGTATTTTTCTTGGTCTTATTATTGTATTTTCAGTCCTGAGCATAGTTTTTCATAATGGCTCAAGGGATACTGGTGACAATATAAAGCCAACACCCACTCCTGTGCTGCAAGCCAAGGGCTTTTATGCTGAAGACATAAACGGCCTAGTTACTGAACTGACTTCAACATATGTGATCTTTGGCTATACTAATAACTATAACATGCAGGAGCTTATAGGTCAAATAAGAGCTGCTGGATTTGATAGCGTCAGCAGCCCAAACTATAGGACTGACTTAGGCCAGGAAAATGCAGCATTTGTTTTTAATACGAACTTGAAAAAGGACGCCAATCTTGAGGCCCTAATAGGAAAGCTGGAAAGCAGCAAAACTCTCACCAATGTAAGCGCTTACAGGCAAGCAATTGTTAAGATTCCAACAAAGGTTACATTAAAGGAGATTGATTCTAATGCAACAAAGGACATAAATCTAGAAGAGCCATTCATACCTGTGATAGTTAGCACAGAAACAATGAAAGGCGACTCACTAAAAATAAGCTTTTATGCGCAGATTCAGGGCGATGCTATTGTAAAAGGCACAGTACAGGCCTTTGAGCAAGTTAACTTATCTTCACAACCTTACATATTCTTCGCAGATGTAAATGCAAAGATTGAAAATATTGAGGCCTCATTTGTGGCAAACCATCTTTTAAACTACTCGGCTCTGTCCCAAGAGGAAATTGAAAATGAGATTAAAGCCATAGAAGACATAAATGATGCCGTTGTGCACATCTCAATCCATGAGCCACTTAAGTTTAAAATAGATCTTTCAGGCATTGCAAGCGAGGACCAAAACAGAACTTTGCAAGACATAAATTCTGCTGTTTTGGGTATTGTCTCAGAATCAATTAAGAAAGCATCAATGTCATACGATGCGAACAAAAAAATTGCAACCGTTAGCGTAGAATTTGAAGATTCGGAAGAAAGCTACAAAGAAGCAAAAAGCAAGATCTCCGAGCTTCTTGGATCAAAATCTTTGAGCTACTCTGCAGAAGATGCTAAAATCTCAATTGAAACACAAGTGTTGCTTTCTGGCTACTTGGATGCTGATGAAAGAATCAGAATAAGGGATGCTATTAAAGAAATATTCCTAAGAAAGAGCATAGAGATCCCAAATGAAAAGTTTACTGAAGAAGGAACTCTGCTAATAAGTTCTGTTTCAAAGCCAGGAACTGAGGAAACTATTGCAGTAGATGAGCCAGTTCGAGTGATGTTGGCTTTTGGGCATAGAGTGGGAGATTATGTAGAAGTTAGGCTTACAATCTATGCGCAGAGGAGCAAAGCACTGGGCGTATTTGCAACTGAAAAGAGCATTTCAATGGATTAGCTTTTATCTTAAAGTTTTTAGCCAATCATTACTTTTCCTGGAGCTTTTTTATTGCCAGTGCTAAGTCATTATTTGCCTCTTTCAGTGCCTTTACTGCTTCATCCCTGCTTTTGCCAGTTTTCTGTTGCACTAGCAAAATGTCTTCTTCAGCAATGCTTGAATCAACCTGCTTTTCTTCTTCAATGCGCTCCTTGCCCAAAACAGTATAGGTTTTTTGCCCTTGTATTTGCATTGCCGTAATCTTTGGGTTTTCAATAACTATTCTTTTCCCATCTAATTCTATAATTACTTTTTTAGCATTCAGCTCCTGCATTGAAATGTCTTTCATCAGGCGCCTCATCTGCGAAGGGCTCATGCCTAACATGCTAAAATTAAGCATTGAATGTTTTATATAGCTTACTAAGGCCTCTTTTAAAAAACATTTATTAAGGCGTTTGAATATTATTTCAAAGATGCGCGAGCAAACAGTTTCAAACTTTAGGGCATTCAAGCAAAAGATTAAGGCAAAGAATGAAGAACTTGAAGAAGCACTTAAAACCTATTTTGAAAGCGGTGGCATAATAAGAGTAAGGGTTACCACAAGCAAAGAATGGCCTCAGCTTGTTTATCCTTCAAAGGCGCGTATTAACTACCTAATAAAAGAGCGCGAAAAGAATTTGAAAGAGCTTGAAGAGCAGAAAAGATTTTGGGAAAAAAAGCACAAGGATGCTGAAAGATACTATCTTGTCCATTTTTTTAAGAAGTACACAAAAAAAACTTATTGGAAGCATCTGATTAAGCTTTTGAGTGATGCGGAGTATAGAGAAGACGCAAAAAAGGTAAATATTCCCGCGCATTTAGTTGCTGATAAGCGCTGGGAGCCAATGATCAGAACTTTTGTTGAAAATGAAGAATATCGCAAGCAGCTCAAGCTAACATTTGAGGAATCACCAGTTTACAGGAAAAATAAAAAGCTTGCAAGATACAGCGACCAGCTGCTTAACTTCAGAAAGCAAGAAACTGAGAGAAAGATTAAGGAAATTGATGAAAAGCTAAACACAATTAAAAAGGAGCTATCAGCGCTTATGAAAATTAGCAAATGGGCGCACTAAGCTTTTATGAATGAAAGGCATCTATTTTAATTGTGCTGCATTATTGTGCTGCATTATGTTCCTTATTATTGTTTTATAAACTTTTTAGTTAATTAATATATTTAGTTAAGAAGTGAGGGGGTGCCATAAGCCATAGTTGCCATTGGTTTGAACTATTGATTTTTTTGGCATTTTTTAGTTAGAAAATAAAAAAACAGGGTTTAAAAGCTTGTCTAATAAATATAATATATTAACTTGACTAAGTTACTTTATGGTTTGTATGCTTATTGGGGGGTAATCGAATGGAACAAAAAAGATTTTGTGGTTTATCTAAGGTTTTTTTTAATGCGCTGATTTTTGTTTTGATTTTTTCTTTGCTTGCTACAAGCGCATTAGGCACATATATGGTTAATGCGACGAATGAAACTATAATAAATGGTAAAAGCTATGCAGGCACAATAAATGATACATACACAAAAAACAATATCTATAGGATTATACAAGAGGACAAAGTTTCAGGTAAGACGATATTGGATGTTAACTATCTCATTTCAGGACTTGACTCAGGCAAAGCCAACAACTTGACTGTTTGCGGGCATTCTTCTAAAGAGCGATTTGTTGTGACCGCAGATGGCTTGGCTGTTGGTGAACTTCAAGAGCTTATAGAGAAAAAGGCATTTTATGATGATTTTGAGCAGGACTTAAGCCAATGGCAGTCACCAACAACATGGTATATAACATTTGCAGAGAAAAAGTTTGGCCTAAAAAGCGTTGCTGCAAGAACGGGAGAACTTATTTCTGACGATATTGACTTAACAGAAGCTGAATCAGCAACCTTGGAGTTTTGGATATTACACAGGCCAGAATCAATAAAGAAAGGTGACTTAAAACTTTACTTTTGGGATGGTTCAAAATGGGACTTGATAGATGAGATTGGGAATTACGGTCCAAATAATTCTTGGAATAAATACACCAAAGAAATAGACCTTAGCAAATACAGACTTGGAAACTTTAAACTGAGATTTGTAGCAAACCTTAAAAGCACAGAAAATATTTTCATTGACGGCCTGATTGTAAAATACAACGCAGATGATTGTATAACGCTCAATGTGACGTCAGTAGCTAGTGATGGTCAAGTTGTTGTTTCTTTCCAAGATAAGGACCGAGGAGAAAGTGGGCCCTCTGCAGTGGAAGACCGCTTATACATTGATTGGATTGTTATAACTGATGATGTAGACCCGCCTGTTACAACAGCAACTGCAAAGAAGAGTGACAACAGCCCTTACACTTTTGGAACATGGAGCAACTTAGATGTAGAAGTAACTCTTACCTGTGAAGATGGCTCAGGCACCGGCTGTTATAAAACATACTATTGTATTGATAATAACAACTCTTGCATTCCTGATATTACTTATAAAAATCCTTTGGATATCACCGAAGAAGGCGTTTACTATGTCAGGTTTTACTCAGTTGATAATGTTTGGAACAAGGAAACGACAAAATCAGTGGAAGTGAAAATAAGCAAGGGAAAGCCGATAATAGATGATTTTAACATAAATGATGATGCCACTTATACCAACACCTTATCTGTTTTGCTCTATCTGAGCGGTACAGATAACATCTACCAATGTAGCTTTAGCAATGATGGAGCCACTTGGAGTAGCTGGTTTGGTTATCCAATGCCTGATGGTTACGATTGGAGTTTGCAAAGTGGCAGTGATGGTGACAGAACTGTCTATGCTAAATGCAAAACTAGTACTGATAATGAAAGCGATGTTGTCCAGGATTCAATTATATTAGATACTACTGCACCGACAACAACAGCAACTGCAAAGAAGAGCGACAACAGCGACTATACATTCGGAGACTGGAGCACATTAGATGTCACTGTAACGCTAACCTGCAC